>JBDKSF010000101.1 GCA_039680785.1 Candidatus Cloacimonas sp. | reverse complement strand
AACGGTATCCTCGTCGTCCCCTGGACAACCAAGTTTTACTGTTTCCACGAAAATTTATCATAACTTGATAGTTTATTTGTTGTGGGTTGACCAGGAGGTCAACCCTCCTTTATTTCAGTGCCGGGTTCAAAACCCGTTGTTAGTACCTGTCATCCCTGACGGGATTATTGATCTATAGCATTTTCGGGTAAAATTATAAAAGTAACCAAACCATTTTGCCTTTAGGGGTTACTATTCCCTTGATCCGCTTGCCGAAATTTGGTTTTTTTGCCTTGCAGCAAGAAGAAAATACCAATTAAGGCAGGCAAAACATCATGAATGAAAAACAAAGTGAGAGTAGTGAACACAGCTTGTTCGGCAGAAAAACCTGTTCCTGCCAAGAAATGGATAGCAAATCCCTCTCGCAATCCCAAACCGGAAATAGTAATCGGAATAGTATTAGAAAATTGTGTAAGCGCCATTCTGATAAGTGTTTGCCAAAAACTGAGGGGCAAAAGGCAGTTCAGAATCAGCCAATATTGTACATAACAAAGAATAGTGCTAAGAACTTGCACCGTAATTATTTTAGGCATCTGAGCAGCATATAACGGTTTTAGGGAAGCCAAATAGCGGGAAAATCCGAAACCCCATTTTACCAGAAACGGCAAAAGCAAAAAGAAAAGCAGCAGGATTATCCAAATCCACAAAGGAAATTTGGTATAGTAAAACATTCCCGCCAGAATAGTGAAAGTCCAGGTTACCCAAGTCATAACGCTTTTTTCGGCAATAGAGCTCCAGAAAGAAGAAACTACACTATTATTGGGCACATAGAAAATTTTGGCAAAGCTGGCAGGACCACCCGGAACGGCAAAACGCAAGGTCTGACCAATTAAATAGGAACAAACTACCGCCTTTTTTTTAGCCGTGAATTTAGCATTTATCCGCAAAGAATAATACCAGTTATGAAATTGCAAAGTATGCCGAATAAAGCTTATGGCAATCAGCAGCAAAATTAGATAAGCGGGCAGAGAAGTGATGTCCTTTAAGGCACCAACTAAATCCACCTTTTTAAATATCTGCCACAGAATAAAAACGCTTAAGGCAAGCTTGAGAAAATATAAAATCACTTTCCCCTTTCTGCTTTTGCGGAAATTTTGGATGCCTGCCAAATTCATCATTTAGTTCCCAAAGCGCCTAATTGTTTCTTGCAAGGTGCCATCAATAATGGTTTTGTCCGGTAACTTCAGATAACCACCCTGCATCATTTCCAAACAGAGGGAGCGAGTTTCTTTTATTTCCCTTTGCACGATATTAAAAACCTCATTCCAGCTAAGTTCTTTCCGGGCAACATTATCTGTTATTGCTTGCGTAGCCACATCAGCAGATACATAGGCAAAAACATCTTCCTCATCCATTTGGGGAATGATATATTCCGGATTTATCCCTTTCTTTTCAGCAAAGTTTGCCAAAGAATGGGCTGCTTTAATTGCCATATTGTCTGTAATTTTGCTTGCTTGAACGGTTAAAGCGCCTTTCAAAATCCCAGGAAAACCGAGGGAATTATTTATCTGATTGGGAAAATCACCTCTACCCGTTGCGGCAATAAAAGCACCTGCCTGTTTAGCATCGTAGGGATAAATTTCGGGCACCGGATTGGCACAGGTAAAGACAATGGCTTTTTTGGCCATCTTACTTATCCACTGTGGCTTTATCGTATCCGGACCGGGGGTGGAAAGGGCGATTAAAACATCGGCATCCGTCAGCACATTTTCTATGCCATCTTGGCAGTCAGGATTGCTGATTTGGGCTATTTTCCACTGTTTGAATTTAGCTGGATTGTCTCTTAAATCGTATCTTTGGGGGTGCAACGAGCCCTTGCTGTCAAACATAATCAGCTTTTCTGGGTTTAATCCGCTCTGCATAAGGAAACTGGATATTGTTGTATTAGACGCTCCAGCCCCGAAAAGCACGCATTTAATCTGCTTAATATCCTTATCCGCCAATTTTAAAGCATTCAGTAAACCAGCCAGAGTAACGCAAGCAGTTCCCTGTGCATCATCATGCCAAACGGGAATTGAACAGGACTGCCTTAGTTCATCCAAAACCAAATAACAATTCGGCTGCGAAATATCTTCCAAATTCACCGCCCCAACGGAGGGCTGCAGCATTTTTACAAAATCAATGATTTTTTGGGCTTGCGGTTTTCCCTCTTCATTTCTGCTCTCTATACACAGGGAAATAGCATCGCAGGCACCCAAATATTTCATCAGCATTGCCTTTCCTTCCATCACTCCCAAGCCACCATAAATTCCGCAATCACCATCGCCCAAAACGCGAGTAGAATCACTAACCACAGCCACAAGGTTACCCCGATTGCTAAGTTCATAAGATTTTAAAGGGTTATCACGAATGGTAGTAGAAACGGAAGATACGCCAGGAGTGTACCAAACATTAAACCAATTAAAACCCCAGATTCCCGCTTTAGGCAGGGTTTGCATTTTTCCTTGATAGAAAGAGTGCATTTTCAGCGAGAGTTGTTTTAAGAAAAATGTCTGCGCCGCGGACTGATTTTCCGGCGCAAAAAGCTCTGAAAAGACCTCTGCCAAGTTGGAAAGGTCCACTTTTAACATCTTCATTTTTTATCCTTTATCGCTTCGTTGCCCAGAAACGGGAATATACATCTCCGCTCTTTACATCCTTACAATGAGCTCCTCTGCCACCCATCATCCACACCTCCACCTCTCAACATTAAGGATGAGTTGAGGAGGAGAGAAGGAGGAGAGGTGTTACGGAAGCAAGTAGGGAGGTCGCAGCAACTTATTCATTTTTATGCAGATAGGCAGTTAGGGGAAAAAACATTTCCGATACGCTATGTCTAAGTGATTGATAACTTATGAACATACAAATATTAAGCGGATAATGCTTTTTTACCTACGCTGGCTATATAGATGACAAATTCTTCCATTCCGTCCAAACCCAGGGCTTCGTTCATTGCTTCATCCAAAAAAGCGCCGATCATACAGGCGCCTGCATTTATGGCTTCAGCGGCAAGATGGATATTTTGACCTATGTGTCCCGCATCCAGATAGAGATAACGATAGCCGCGTTGACCATATCTCCAAACGGTTCTATAGGGAACAGCCGTTAAAATGAAGTTGACCGCTGCCGTGGAAATCATTTCTTGAAACATACATCCCTCGTGAATTTTAGCGGCTATCTGTTCGGAATTGTCATACAAAATTAGGCAATGTTTGATGGGATGATAATAGTATAAACCAGGTTTGATGCCTTCCACCCGGCGAATGTCCAGAAAGGTCTCTATGGGGTGTCGCGAACCGGCAGAAGGAACATTGCGAAAAGTTAGCTCTATTTTTTCGGAAGAGCGAAAATCACGCGCCCAGGAAGAAGCCCAAAGCAGAAAAGATAGCTCTTCTTGGCTAAGGGGAACATCGCTGTAATTACGCAAACTTCTGCGCTGTTCAATTGCTTTTGCCAGAGGCAGTTCCGGCATTTTCAAAGTTCCCACTGCAGGCAAAGAAACAATTTCTCCCACTCTTGCTTTGAAGGCGTCGGGACGATGAACGCCCAATGTTTGATCACTTTCGCGTTCATATACATAACGAGTTAAGCGGACAAAATCCTGCCCGATATTATTGGCAACGGGTTTTAAGGTCTCAATTTCTTTCAGCATATCCTGCAAATTATTTTCATAAAAATTATAGTCCTCTTCGCTGATTTCGGCATTTTTCAAAATTTCAGCGTGGGAATAGCCGCGCGTTTTGTAATACAAATAACCAAAGGTCTTCATATCCATCGTTGTTTTCTCCTTTATTTACAAAAGGTCTTCCCTGCCTGTCTGTTGTAAAAATTCCACGATTTTTTTCACTTCTTCTGACTTCTCTTTGCGGCAGAGCAAAATGGCATCCGCCGTTTCGATCAGACAGAGGTCGTTAACTCCAATTAAGGCAGTAAATTTAGTAGTGTCTATATAGTTATCGGAGGCGGAAATTGCCTTGCCGGAAGTGGCAAAATAGTTGCCATCATCGTCACCATCCATTAAATCAGAAAGAGCTTTCCAGCTGCCAACATCGCTCCAATCGTAAGAAACAGGAATAATTCCTCGGTTTTGAGCTTTTTCCATAATGCCGATATCAATGGGCAGACGCGGCATTTGTGCATACAAAGAGGCAATGTCTGTTTGCAATCCATTCTCTTGCCAAATTTTAGATATCTGAGCCGTTAGGTTATGCACCTCAGGAAGCAGATTGGCAAAAGCGGCAGAAATGCTTTTTAGTGACCAACAAAACATCCCGCTGTTCCAATAGTAATTCCCTTGAGCCAAAAAGAGTTCCGCCGTTTGCTGATCGGGCTTCTCCTTGAAATTGAGCACTTTTCTTAATCCTGGCACAATTTCTTCTCCCGCTTCAATATAACCATAACCCGTGGCTGGATAAATGGGTAGAATGCCAAAAGTAATTAACAATCCACTTTTTGCCTGCTCTTCCGCTAAAATTAACGAACTGAGAAATTGCCCGGTAGAGTGGATAATATGGTCGGACGGTAAAATAAACAGCACTTCTTCCGGATCATAAAATTTTTTTAGATATTCCACGCTTAAAGCTATGCAGGGAGCTGTATTCATTCCAAAAGGTTCGATGATGATATTTTCGGCGGGCAATTCCGGTAGCTGTTCTTTTATTAGTTCTACTTGATTTTGAGCGGTTACGATATATATTTCGGTAAGTGAAAAACTGGGTAATAAACGCTGAACCGTCATTTGCAAAAGGGAAAGATTTCCCTCCAGCTTTAAAAACTGTTTGGGTAAATTTTTTCTGCTGCGGGGCCAAAAACGGGTTCCTGATCCTCCTGCCATAATGAGAGCAATCATTGTTCCACCACCTGCACATCTTTAGGATAAGTAAATTGCCAAACAGAAGCGGGAATTTTGGCATTGGTTGAAATATTGGCAAAATTATAGGTGACGCGGTCGTTATTTTTATTTGTCCAACTGAGAGAATTAACGATGCCCGTTTTGCTATCCACATTTGCCGATATGGATGTTATAATGGGGTCATTGTATGGTTTTAAAGACACACTTACCAAATCACCTTTCCCCTGTTGAACTTTTACTAAGGACTTTTTCCAATACAACTGAAGAATTTCCACGGGATTCATTTTGCCAAATTCGGGAAGCATTTTGCTGCGAAAAACGGTTTTACTTTCTGCGTCATAAAGTTCAACAATGCCCCCGGAAACCATTAAACGCTGAAAAGTTGGCTTAGTGAATCGGATAACCATTCTTCCCCGGGTAAAAAAGATGCTCCCTTGATAGGTGACACTTTTGTCCAATTGAGAAAAATAGTTTACCTGTTTTAAGTTCGCCTGAAAACTACTGAAACTTCCGAAGGTCTTGGCAATTTTTTGATACAATGCTTCACTGTTGATGCTAAAAAGAGAAGTGCAAAGCAAAAACAAGAGAAGCGGAATAATTTTAGAGGTCTTCATCTATCACTCCAATGCGAATTAAATCCTCTCGCGTGGCTAAAACATCACGGGATTTGCTGCCTAAATGAGGTCCGATAATTCTGGCTCGTTCCAAAAGATCAATTATGCGTCCCGCTCTGGCATAACCAATTTTGAAATGCCTTTGCAACATTGAAACTGAAGCAGTGCCCGTGGAAACGACTACTTTTGCCGCTTCAGGAAATAATTCGTCGTCATAATCAAAAAAGTTAGGACTTTCTTTATCCTCCACCACAAGCGAAAAATCCTGCTTGGGTTTGGGCTGAGTGGATAAAAAGCTGCTGACTCTGGCAATTTCCGCATCGGAAACATAAGCGCCATGAATTCTTTCAGGCAAGGCCTTGCCGGGAGGTAAAAACAACATATCCCCATTGCCTAAAAGTCGTTCTGCACCTATCATATCCAAAATCACGCGGGAATCCACTCGCGAAGAAACCTGGAAAGCAATCCGAGCTGGAAAGTTCGCTTTGATGATACCTGTGATAACTTTGATGGAAGGCCTCTGAGTTGCCAAAATTAAATGTATTCCAACTGCTCTTGCCATTTGAGCCAAACGCGTAATTGGCAATTCAATATCCTTGCCACTGGTCATAATCAAGTCGGCAAATTCATCTACGATAATAATGATGTAGGGTAAAGGTTCCAGGTCTTTATCTTCTGCACATTTGTCATTGTAGCCAATAATATCACGCACTTTGGCATCTTGTAAAATTTCATAACGACGCTCCATTTCACGAACTGCCCAAATAAAAGTTTCCAAAGCAGTATCGGCATCGGTAACTACCTGCCCGATTAAATGAGGAAGTTCATTATAACCAGCCAATTCCACTCGCTTGGGATCAATTAAAATTAGGCGTAATTCGTCTGGTTTAGTTCGCATAATCAAGCTCATAATAATGGTATTTATACAAACGCTTTTCCCGCTACCCGTGGCTCCGGCAATAAGTAAATGAGGCATTTTTGCCAGATCTGCCACAATTGGTTTGCCGGCAATATCTTTTCCCAATCCGAAAGCCAATTTGGAAGTGGTCTGATTCATCTGTTCCGAAAGTAACAGGTCTTTTAGATAGATCATATCTCTTGCCAGATTGGGAATTTCAATTCCGATTAAACCTCTTCCTGGAATTGGGGCTTGCACGCGAATGGATTTTGCCTTGATGGCAAGTGCCAAATCATCTGCCAGAGAAGTAAAACGGCTAACTTTGATGCCTTTTGCGGGTTCCAGTTCATATTGAGTGATGATGGGACCGATATTCACATTTTTCACTTCCGCTTCAATGCCAAATTCAGCCAGCTTACTTTTTAATATCTGACTGGTAGTGATGATCTGATTTTCTATTTCTTTGCGTTCACGGTCTGAAAGCTTGATCGGGCTTTCCAGAAAATCATCTATGGAAGGAAGCTGATATTCCTTGTCCGATTCATCCTCAAAAAAAACCGCTTTGGGTTTATTGTTCTTTTGAGGTTTGGAGACCTCCTGCGGAACGGGCTCCGGAGTATTATTCAATTGATTGTGATTTTGGATTATAGGAATTGAATCTTCCGCCACTTTTTGATTTTGATTTAGATTATTGGTAGTAATAGTGGGTTTGGGAGCTTTTACTTTATGCTCTTTGGGGGTGTGAAGATTATCGACAATAATGAGGATCCACTGTTTTAAACGCTCATATTCAATCAGCATAATCAAGGTTAAGATCATAGTTCCAATTACAATAATTTTGGCTCCCACGCCGGAAAATATCGCTGCCAAAATCCGGTAAACAAACAAAGGAATTACACTGTGAATATATTCCTGCTGGCTGGAAACAAGCAATGCCTGCAATAAAAACATAACAATCAGCAGCAAATAACCCTTCTGCCTGTTTTGAGAAGATTGCGGAGCCAAAAAATAATGCAGAGAAACAAGCGCTATGATGATAAACCCGATTAAAGATAACCAAAAACCAAATAAGTAAATGAAAACATAGCCAAAAATGATGCCAAAAATACCAATCGGATTATCAGTTGCGGAATTGCCCTCCTGAAACCAGGAGAAAATGTTGCCACCCGCTTTGAGAGTTTCCAAGTCCTCACTGATGGATTTATAACCCATATTGAGCGCTATGATCACTAAGATGGAAAGCAAACAAATAATCCCGCTAATGGTTCTCTTTTTAGCCGGACTTAATGTCGTGTGCTTTTTGCTGTTGTTTACTTTGGCTTTTGGCTTATTTCCCAAGCGTTTAACTCCTTTTTTTTCATACACTGAAACGGATGGAAAGAATATCCCCGTCTTTAACAATATAATCCTTTCCCTCCAGTCGGAAAAGTCCTTTTTCTTTTAGTGCCTTCTCGCTGCCAAAATTGATCAGGTCTTCATATTGAAAACACTCTGCCCGAATAAAGCCCCGCGCTAAATCAGTGTGAATTTTTCCCGCCGCAGTAACGGCATTGGAACCTTTTTCAATTGTCCAAGCACGCACTTCGTCAGGACCAACCGTGAAGAAACTGATATAACCCATAAGTTGATAAGTCCAATGAGTCAATCGATCACAAATTGATTCATCTATCCCCATATCCGTCATAAACATTTGTGCTTCTTCATTATCCAGTTTACTTAATTCTTCTTCAAACTTGCCAGCAATGGGATGAGCGGGAAAACCCTTTTCTCTAAAGTTAGTTAATGTTTCGTCCCAAGCAGTTAAATTATCTTCGTTGCAATTAATTAAAATCAGCATTGGCTTGGCGGACATAAATTGAAAACCGCGCACCGCTTTTTCCTCTTCGGAATTAAGTTTTAGCTTGGTTAAAGGTTGGCTATTTTGCAGGCAATCCACTATTTTATGGAGTGCCTTTTCTTCAATTTGAATTGCCGCGGTCTTAACACCTCTTTTATAACCCAGCTCAATTTTTTCCAAACGCTTTTCTGCCATAATCAAATCGGAAAGCAACATTTCATCCTGAAAATGTTGAAACTGCGCTTCCGGAGTGCCCAGCGGAAAAAGACCTTCCAATTCTTCATCAATGAAACCACGCAAAACAAGGATAAACGCTTCGGCATTTTTGAGCTCGGAAAGCATCGCTGTTTCAGATGTTTCATTCTCTTTAAAAAAAATCCCGGGACAATCGTGATACTCAATCGTGGCGTAAATTGTTTTTTTGGGTTCATAAAGCTCCGAAAGCTTGTCAATGCGTTCATCTGCAACTTGCACCACGCCAATATTGATTTCGGAAGAAGAAGCATATTTATCAGTATTATGTTCACTTTGGGTTAAAGCATTAAAAATGGTGGTTTTGCCAGTTTTAGGCAGACCTATTAAAGCCGCTTTCATCTATTATCTTTCCTTTTTAAGTATAAAAGTGATTTTACTTCCGCAGGTTCTAAAAGACGCCATCTTCCCACAGGCAGGTCTTTCAGTTTTAAGGGACCAAATTGTAAGCGTTTTAAATATTTTACCTCGGCACCCACTGCTTCAATCATCTGACGGATCTGTCTTTTTTTGCCTTCGGTAATCACTATTTTTAAGCTCATTCCATCCGCACTGCGCGATTTTACATATACGCCTGCGGATTTTGTTTTGCCGCTTTCTATTTCAACCCCTTTCCTTAATATATTTAGCTCTGTATCGGTAAGGGACCTATTAATATCAGCCCGGTAAACCTTTTCCACTTTATTTTCAGGATAGGTGAGCAGATTTATCAAAGCCGTATCGTTAGTGAACAGCAATAAACCCTCACTATCTTTGTCCAGGCGTCCTGCATAAGATAGTTCTTTCGCTTTTCTTGGTAAAAGCGAATAGACGGTTTTTCTGCCCAATTCGTCACTTTGCGTAACAATATAACCCCTTGGCTTATTTAGCATCAAGTATATTTTATCTGATACGGGCTTAATTTGTTTACCGTTTAAGGTAACGATGTCCGTAGCGGGATTTATCTGCCTGCCCAGGTCTTGAACTATAACACCATTAATGCCAATTTTACCGGCAATGATAAGTTCTTCCACTTTCCGCCGACTGCCTTGTCCGCACTCAGCTAAAAAGCGATTTAGGCGAATTGTCTTACCATCCTTCAATACTGTTTTGGAGGATGGTTTTGTAGAGTTTGGAGATGAGCTCTTCAACTGCTTCCTCTTTAGTTTTAAATTTGGCAGTGCCACCTTCAGCAACAGCATAAAGTTCCGTTACCGTTAAGGCATTATTTTCATAAAGCACTGCATTATTGATTAAATCGTTAAAAGTAACCGACACAACCATTTTTACCTGATAATCTTGAACTTGATTGGTGGCATCGTAACTATAAACACTTTCGGAAAAACTTAAGATAGCGCCTTCCAAGGTGCAATCAGGATCTTCGGTTACTAATTTTAGCCGTCCGTCATCACGAATTTCTCGGCTTAAGTAATTTAGTAATTTATCACCTAAGCCGTATTCACTGGTTTTATTCTCAAAAGCGAGAATTCTAATCTTGCGCAAATGCGGATAGGCATTTGAATAAACCGAATAAAAACAGCTGCTTAAGATAAACAAAAGCATAACGGGACAAATAATTTTCTTGACCATTATTCCATCTCCAAAAAATGCTTATATAATTGTCAAGCTAAACCTTGCCAAACCAGATATAAAACTAAGATAAAACCCAAAAAAGGGAGGTATTTATGCCTAAGAAATTTATATCTAAAACTGAAGCTGCCAAGAAGTTAAAGGTCTCGGAACGCGTCATTCAAGAAATGATCGCAACGAATGTCTTCGAAAGCAAGCTCGTAGGAAAAAATGTGAAAATCGACGAGGATTCCTTAAATGAGTGGCTGGAAAATTTGAACGAAACAGATGAAAAAATGCTCGCCCTGAAGAGGGTAATTTGCCACTTTGAAGAATATATGCGTCCGGAAAACATTTTTTTGGATTTTTCAGCCGAAAACAAATACGATGCAATCCGTATTTTAAGCGAAAATGCCAAAGACCTAAAATTAGTTCGTGATGCACGCTGGCTCTATGAAGTTGTAGTTGCTCGCGAAGAATTGGTTTCCACCGCAATCGGAAATGGAGTTGCTCTTTTGCATCCACGCCATTTGCATCCTTCCAAAATTAAAACACCCAGCATTTTATTCGGCCGTTCTTCGGAACCCATTGATTTTGACGCTCCGGATAATCAGCCCGTGAATATTTTCTTTATGCTCTTGTTGCATAATGATAAACAGCATCTTTTTTCGCTGTCCTACATTTCCCGCTTAGTGATGAATCAGGATATTTTGAAACAATTGACGGAAGCCAAAGATGCCGCAGAAATTCATCGGTTGCTTACTATCATCCCTGAACAGTTAAATAAATGAAACCCCAAGTTCGCATAATTTTGGGCAGCAAAAGCGATCTGAATAAAATTGCTCCTGCCCAAGAAATTTTGGAGCAATTTGAAGTTGCTTATGACCTGCATATTTCTTCCGCTCATAGAAATCCGGAAAAAACCATCGGCCTTGCCCAAAATGCCAAAGCCGAAGGAATTGAAGTTATTATTGCCGGAGCAGGTTTGGCTGCTCATTTACCGGGAATTATTGCCGCCAATACTACTTTGCCCGTTCTCGGAATTCCTTTTGCCTCAGGTGCATTAAATGGATTGGATTCCTTATTTTCCATCGTCCAAATGCCTCCGGGAGTTCCAGTTGCTTGTTTGGCAATTGACGGAGCCAAAAATGCCGCTCTGTTTGCCATCCAAATTTTAGCCCTGAAAGATAAAGAGCTGGAAACTAAATACGCTTCCTACAAAGAAGATTTAAAAACTTAACAGGACTGGCTATTAAACTTTTAGACAAAAAAAGGAGATTTGATGTTCAAAATCGTTTTACTGCGTCACGGCGAAAGTATCTGGAATAAAGAGAATTTGTTCACTGGTTGGACCGATGTTGACCTTTCTGAAAAAGGCATCGTAGAAGCACATAATGCTGGAAAACGACTAAAAGAAGAAGGTTTTGTTTTTGACGAGGCCTGGACTTCCGTCCTCAAAAGAGCCATCCGAACTTTGTGGATAGTTATGGATGAAATGGATCAAATGTATATTCCCATTCATAATGACTGGCGACTTAATGAAAGACATTATGGCGCCTTACAAGGTTTAAACAAAGCCGAAACTGCCGCCAAATATGGAGAAGAACAAGTTTTGCTTTGGCGCCGAAGTTATGATACACCTCCGCCTCCTTTGGACAAAAATGATCCTCGTTATCCAGGTTTTGATCCCAGATATGCAGATTTACGAACAGATCAAATTCCGCTTTGTGAATCACTGAAAGATACCGTGAAAAGAACAATGCCTTTTTGGAATGAGATTATTATGCCGCGTTTGGCTGCTGGCAAAAAAATGATTGTTGCTGCGCATGGCAATAGTTTACGGGCTATTGTAAAGAACTTGAATAATATTAGCGATGCGGAAATTGTGGGTGTAAATATTCCAACGGGAATTCCCCTTGTTTATGAATTTGATGACAATCTACAGCCCATAAACAATTATTATCTGGCAGATCAAGCAGAATTGGAAAAAGCGCAACAGGCGGTTGCCAATCAAGGAAAAGCCAAAGTGTAATTAGCCACCGAAATCACCGAAGTCACCGAAAAAATAACTTTGAACTCCCGCACTTTGAACTTTGAACTCCGGCACTTTGAACTTTGAACCCCTGCACTTTGAACTCCGGCACTCTGAACTTTGCACTCCGGCACTTTGAACTCCGGCACTCTAATCTTCCAAACATCTTGCCAGGGCAAAAAAGAAATCCGACAGCCGATTTACATAGCTAAGCAGTTCAGGCGCAACTTTTTCTTTTTGAGCAAGGGTTATAATTCTTCTTTCGGCTCTTCTGGCAACGGTTCTACAGATATCCAGTTTTGCTGAAACGGGATTATCGCCTGGTATCACAAAGCCGTTTATGTGCAGATTTTTTTCCAGAGCATATACTTTTTCCGTAAGCTTATCCACATCGTTTTGCGAGATCGGTTCAGGGAAATTTCCATTTTTGTTAGCCAGTTGTCCCATACACCGAAATAGGGTCTTTTGTATTGCGCGAAGGGACTCTTGATGTATGGGACTGGCAAGATAATTTCTGCATTCCCCTATCCAGGCGTTCAGTTCATCCAAAGTTCCGTAGGCCTCTACTCTTGGATCATCTTTGCAAACCCTTTCGCCTGAGTATAAAGATGTTTTACCGCTATCTCCACCTTTGGTTACAATGCTCATTTAGTTATCTCATCGCAATTACGGAGATTTCAATTTTGCCTTCTTTGGGGAGGCGTGAGACCTGAACAACTTCTCTGGCTGGATAAGGAGCGCTAAAATAGCGAGTATAAATTTCATTCAGCAGCGTAAAATCATCCAGATCTTTAATAAAAACAGTAACTTTAGCGATATTGGACAAACCCATTCCCGCTGCATCCAATATAGCTTTGATGTTGTTAAATACCAAATTTGCTTGTTCTTCAAAACTATCAGGCAGAGTGGAAGTTCCGGGATCAATTCCCAATTGGCCGCTTACAAACAGAATATTATTGATAAGTATAGCTTGTGAATACGGTCCAATGGCAGCTGGGGCTCGATGCGTCATAACTGATTGCATTTTATACTCCTTGCGTTTTTTTACTACTATCCTAAGGCAAGAATATCTGTCAAGTCCGATAACTAAAAAAATGGATGTTTTAGTCCCTCAGAGGGCAGAAAAAAAACTATGCACTAATCTTAAAACCTTTGTATCCTTTTTGCTAAGCGTTTCCGTCGGCTACGGCAGTCCAAATGGTAAAAAAATCCTATTGACAGATCAGTTAGTTCGTTTATATTTACTAATAAAGAGCTTTTTTAGGAGAATAAATGGTTCAGGAACCCCAAAGCTTTCACGAATTTATGCCGAACAAGGTCTGGAAATGGAAAATTCTGGAAGAGAAAATTGACAATGTCTTATCCTTGCACGATTTTCAAGAAATACGGCTCTCAGTTTTGCAAAGTACGCAGGTTTTGCAGGATGGCATCACAGCTTTAATTCAAGGAGAGGAAGCTCATTCAGCAATGAAAGGTGTTTTATCGCTTTCGCTTCCGGAGGACAAATTAAGTTTGCTGAGTTTGCGTCCGGAAGGCACCATCAGTGTTTTGCATCATACCGCTCAAATTACCAATCCGGGAGATATTCACCGTTTCTACTATTCTGGGCCTATGTTTCGCAAAATCAACAATCAGCATCAGATGGAATTTTACCAGCTGGGAGTGGAACTTTTGGGCAGTGAAAGCATTCTTTCCGAAAATGAAGTCATCGCTTTGGGAATGAAGCTTTGTCAGACCCTGGGTTTAAACGAAGTTCGTTTAGACCTCAATTCTTATGGATGTGCCAATTGCCGTCCCCCCTTTTTTGCCGATTTACATAAATATTTGGAAGAGCATAAAAGCGAATATTGCCAGTCCTGTTACTATGAACTTTCTGCCAGCCCTTTCAGTGAAGTGCATTGTAACGACCCAAACTGCAAAAAGACCTTAGTGGATGGACCCCAAATCCACAACTACCTGTGCAAGTCCTGCAAGGCGGATTTTAACAAAGTAAAAAACATTCAAGCAAACTTGGGCAATCATTACAAAGTTAATCCGCATCTGAATAAAAATTTCGCTTATTACAATAAAACCGTTTTTGATTTCATCGCTCATCACAAAGGCAAAGAAGTTATTATTGGCGGAGGAGGACGCTACGACTATCTTTCTTCTTTAATCACCGGCAAAAATATTCCCGCCGTTGGTTTTTACCTTAATCTGGATGTAATATTTGACATAATGGACAGCCGGGGTTTATTTGAAGTGAAAGATCCCGAATTTACCGTTTATATCTGTGCCCAAAATCCCAATCTGGAAATGATGACTTTGCAAATAGCCCAAGAACTACATTCCCAACAGATTAAAACCATTATCTCGCCCGAATGCAAACCCATGGAAACGGAAATTGAAAACGCCAAAAATATGGACAGCCCTATTATGCTGATTCTGCGTGACGATAATATTCGCGAAGGTAAAATCCTTCTGCGCAACCTGATGAAAGAAGAACAGAACTATATCCCTTTAAAGGACACTTTGCCTTCCATTTTGCTTGCCAGAAAGTCATTGCAAAGTTGATAAGGATTTTACCTCTAAACAGAAATCCCCTATTTTTATCGGAGTTATCTGTGGAGGACTGCCTCCTTGCTTTAGCCAAAGCAAAGTGCACTTACTCCTAATATAAATATAAAAATCCTGGATACACTACTCAATCAGTAGCTTTCTTTTGCTGGTGTAAAATCTTATCCAACCCGTTATCTGCCTTCTATTTTGTTCATCTCTCTCCCTGGCAATCGCCCTATTTCTTGCCTACAAGCTATGGTGCAGATACAGTGGTGCTGATAGGAAAAATACCGCAAAACACCACCCTATCTGCATCATAGCTATTCAGGCAGGGATTAGGTTATGATATGGCAATTGAATCAATTAGAGAATATATATGGCAGGTGGGTTGTTGCATAAGGATTTGGTAAAAGTGGAAAAGCATAATTTTATCTTTAATTTTTGCAGCCGTGCCTATTTGGAAATTGACAGCTCGCTATTTGCTAACTACGCAATTTGGGGAAAAAATAAGGGCTGGCATAAAACTTTGATAAGTTAATCAGCCAGCCCTTTACAATTAGGGTTTTATATTGCGATTTACTGCGTGATGATCAAGCCCTGTTGGGGACTAAAGTCCAGCATAATTTTTTTGCCGGTGGTAAATTGCCCGGTCAATATCTGTTTTGCCAAAGTATCTTCAATTTCCTTTTGAATAAGGCGTTTGAGCGGTCTGGCACCAAAAGCTGGATCATAACCCGCTTCTGCCAGATGCTCAATTAAATTCTCTGAAAAATCAAGCTGGAGATTGCGATTGGCAACTCGCTCAGCCAATAGGTTCAATTGCAGTTTGACAATTTTCTTGATATGCTCTTTATCCAGGCGATGGAAGAGAATTATATCATCCACCCGATTCAGAAATTCGGGACGGAAATATTGCTGCAATATCATCATCAAGCGTGGTTTCAATTGTTCCAGTTCACTGGTGGACGCTTCGTAAATTTCTTGCGAACCAATATTACTGGTCATAATGATCACGCAATGTTTGAAATCCACCGTTCTGCCTTTGCCGTCTGTCAGCCGTCCATCATCCAAAATTTGGAGCAACACATTGAAAACATCCGGATGTGCCTTTTCAATTTCGTCCAAAAGCAACACAGAATAAGGTCTGCGGCGGATTGCTTCCGTTAAATATCCCCCTTCTTCATAGCCAACATAGCCGGGAGGAGCTCCTATGAGTCGCGCTACACTGTGTTTTTCCATAAATTCACTCATATCTAAGCGAATTAATGCTTTTTCCGTGTCAAAAAGATAACTTGCCAATGCTTTTGCCAATTCCGTTTTACCAACACCCGTGGGACCCAAAAAAAGGAAGGAACCAATCGGTTTGTTTTCATCGCTTAATCCGCTGCGACTACGACGAATGGCATTGGCGAGGGCTTTAATTCCTTCTTCCTGGCCTACAACTCGTTGGGCAAGAACATTTTCCAGCTCCAGCAGTTTTTGCATTTCGCTTTCCGCCAATTTGGAAACAGGGATGCCTGTCCATTTGGAAACAACTTCCGCAACCAATTCTTCATCCACAATTTCTTTCAGTAAGCGGTCTTTTTTACTAAGCGTTTCGTCCTGCAAAAGTTTTTGCAGATCTTTTTCTTTGGCGGCGATAGTTCCGTAACGAAGCTGGGCGGTTTTTTCATAATTTCCTTCGCGTTCAGCTTTTTCTGCTTCACCTTTGAGGGTATCAATTTCGGTTTTCAGAGCGCGAATTTGGTCTAATATCTGTTTTTCTCTTTCCCAACGCAGGCGTAAAGCTCTGTCTTCTTCGTTGAGTTGAGCAATTTCTTCTTTTATTTTTTCCAGCCGTTCTTGTGATAAGGGGTCATTTTCTTTTGCCAAAGAGAGGCGTTCAATTTCCAGTTGACGAAGCCGTCTTTC
>JBDKSF010000100.1 GCA_039680785.1 Candidatus Cloacimonas sp. | reverse complement strand
TCCGGAAGGACTTTCTCTGTATAAAACCCTCAGGAAAATAGACCACAGTGGTCTGGCAGATTATAATGAACTTTACCTCTCTGCCACAAGTCCTTCCCCAGTAAAAAAACATACCGGTTTTGATGTGCCTTCATTGGAGGGTTTTTTGTATCCTGAAACATATAAATTCCCAATTGAAATTCCAGCTGATTCCATTCTGGCAATAATGACCGACGAGTTTTTCCAGCGTTTGCATAAAGAGGGAATAGACCCTTTGGCTATCCCCCAATTTTATGATAAACTCATACTGGCTTCCATTGTAGAAAAAGAAGCAGGAACGGAAAGTGAAAAAGAAATTATTGCCGGTCTATTTTTGAACCGCATCCAAAAGGGAATGGCACTTCAGTCCTGTGCTACAGTTAATTATTTACTTGATCCCCAAGGCATAAAACACGATGTCTTAACTTACGAAGATACGCAAATTAATTCTCCCTATAATACTTATCTTCATGCTGGCTTGCCTCCCACCCCTATTTGCAATCCTTCCGTTAAGACCCTGAAAGCGGTTATCAATGCAAAGCCAAATTCCTACCTGTATTTCTTTTCCGACCGCAAAGGGAGAAATGTGTTTTCTACAACTTATGCAGAACATCTGGCAAAACAAAGGCGTTATTAAAGAATAATAAATATGGGAGAGAGTTCAAATCGTTATAACATTTGGTGTTATAAAGAAATTGGGAAAAAAGTAAGGAGGGAAGTTTTAGATAAAGTAGAAAAAAATGATTGGCGAACTGATATTATGTTGCTATTATTTATAATGGGCTGAGCATTATCTCCCCTATTGCCATTTTCGGAGCAAAAAAATCTTGACAACAAATCCCTCTTTGGGAGTTAGAAATAAGGTTTGCACGAATGAAGGAAAGGAACAATCAATGAAAGAAGGTTTTATACCCAAAAACGATTACCATTCCATCTTCTTCTCAGATCAGGCAGAAGAATGTGGAAGTGAACTAAAGTCCTTATTTTTGAATCACTTGGAATACTCATTAATAAAAGATACCACTACCGTTAATAAATGGGATATATATTATGCTTTAGCATTAAGTTTGCGAGACCTATTAATTGAAAGGTGGTTACGCACTCAATATGAATATCGCAAACAGGATGTAAAAAAGGTCTATTACCTATCGATGGAATTTTTAATGGGCAGGATGCTTACCAATAGTTTAATCAATCTGGATGCGTATAATGAGGTCTATGATATGCTAAAGGAAATGGGTTATCGCTTGGAAGACATAATTGAATTGGAACCGGATATGGGTTTGGGCAATGGCGGGTTAGGAAGATTGGCTGCCTGTTTTATGGATTCTTTGGCAACCCAGGCATATCCTGCTTTCGGTTATGGAATTCGTTACGATTTTGGCATTTTTAAACAGCAAATTGTGCAAGGGTATCAAGTTGAAGAGCCAGATAATTGGCGCAAAAATGGTTGCCCATGGGAAATAAATAGACCGGAACTTACATACCGGGTTTGTTTTGGAGGAAAGGAAATCTGCGAAACCCTTCCCGATGGCAAAATTGAATACCATTGGGTTGATACGGAAGATGTTATGGCTGTGGCAAGAGACATTCCCGTTCCCGGTTATCGAGTGGATAATGTAAATAACTTACGATTGTGGCAGGCAACCAGCACTGATGAATTTGATCTGGAATATTTTAATAATGGCGACTATGTGAAAGCAGTGGAGAAAAAGACCCTTTCAGAAAACATCAGCAAAGTGCTGTATCCTAATGATAATGTTCATTTGGGCAAAGTATTACGCTTGCAGCAGGAGTATTTTTTCGTGTCTGCCACTTTGCAAGATATTTTTACTCAGTGGAAAAGAGAACACGATAGTTTTACTGATCTGCCTGATAAAATAGCCATACAATTGAATGATACGCATCCGGCGCTTGCCATTCCTGAAATGTTACGCATTTTAATCGATTTGGAACGCCTTGATTTTGAAACCGCCTGGGATATAACCAAGCGCTGTTTTTCCTATACTAATCATACTATTTTACCAGAGGCATTGGAAAAATGGGGCATTCCTCTTTTTGAGACATTGCTGCCTCGTCATTTATCTTTAATTTATCAAATCAATAATCTGGTTATGCAAGAAGTTCTTCGTTTATATCCTGATAATTTAGCTAAAATGCGAAATATTTCCATCATTGAAGAAACCAACGGCAAAGCTCTCAAAATGGCTCAATTGGCAATTCATAGTTCCAAAGCCGTTAATGGCGTTGCCAATTTGCATACCAAAATTCTCTCGGAAAGAGTTTTCCCCGATCTGGCAGAAATGTATCCTAACAAATTTCTGAATGTAACCAATGGCATCACACCGCGTTTGTGGCTACATACTTGCAATCCTCAATTGGCAAGCTTGATTTCTGAATATATCGGAGATGGATGGATCAGGAATCTGGAGGAAATTCGCCAGATTGAACAATATATAGATGATCCCGATTTTCGAACTTCCTTTGCGGAAGTGAAACAGATAAATAAGAATCACCTAAGCAAATACATTTATCGCGAAACAGGTATCAAAGTGCAAACAAATTCTCTTTTTGATGCCCAAATAAAACGCTTGCATGAATATAAACGGCAATTGCTGAATGTGTTAGGCACAATTGCCCGTTACTTTCGTATAAAAGATAATCCTAAAGGCGATTTTATTCCCCGCACCGTTATTTTTGCCGGAAAAGCTGCTCCCGGCTATTTTCTGGCAAAGCGTTTGATTAAATTGATCAATAATTTGGCAGAAGTGGTAAATACAGATCCAGATGTGAAAGACCGTTTGAAAGTTATCTTTTTGCCTGATTATTCCGTTTCTCTGGCAGAAAAGATCATTCCCGCCGCAGACCTCTCCATTCAAATTTCCACTGCCGGTTATGAAGCCAGCGGCACCAGCAATATGAAATTTGCTTTAAACGGAGCTCTTACTTTGGGAACCCTGGATGGCGCCAATATAGAAATGGCAGAAGAAATCGGCATTGAAAATATGTTTATTTTTGGTTTAACGGCAGAACAGGTTACGGAACTGAAACAGAGCGGCTATAATCCCCACACTTTTTATGAAAACGATCCGGAACTGAAAAGAGTGATTGATTCACTGATTGACGGCAGTTTCGACGAAGGTGAAAGAGACCTCTTTTTGCCTATTTGGAAAGCATTGATGGAAGAAGGCGATTTATATTTCACCATCGCTGATTTTCGTTCCTTCGTAGAGACCTCCAACTTGGTTGACGAGCTATATTTGAACCGGCAAGAATGGATAACCAAAGCGATCAAAAATGTGGCTCGGATCGGGAAATTTTCCAGCGACCGCGCCATAAAAGAATATTCCGAAAAGATCTGGAATATTAAACCCCTGCCTTTGGATTTGAATAACGGAAATCATAATATTACTGTATGAACGGGATTAAGCCCTATCTTTTATTTTTATGCTTTTGCCTATTTGTTCAATATTTTAATGCAGAAATCGTTATTAACGAGGTCTGTTACGATCCAATGGGCAGTGACGAGGGCTGGGAATGGATAGAACTTTATAATAATGGCAGTTCCAATGAACAATTGGAAGGAGCTAAAATTCTTTCCGGTGGCTCTTCTTATATTGTTCAATACACACTTCCCTTTTTTGAATTAAGACCTCATCGCTATTTGCTGATCGGAAGTTCATCCATTGTAAATGCTCAATTATTTTGCAATTTCAGCTTTCAAAACGGGGGTAGTGAAACAGATGGCATTCGCTATGTAAGTCCTGATGGAACTTATACGGATACAGTCCTTTACGATTCGCCCAATACCAATCTCCTCTCAGACGATTATAACAATCCGGGAATTTATTTTGCCCCCGATGTTTTAGCTGGTTGTTCTCTGGCAAGAAAAATGGATGGCAGAGATACAAATAACTGTGAAGCGGATTTTATTGCGGAAGCAAATCCAACCCCCGGTTTGGCAAATCACCTATATTGCGACTATACTTTCGGCACCTATAATCTTATTTATGAAAATGGCAGTGCTTTTCTTGACTTGTGGCTGAAAAATCTCAGCCAGATTACTCCTGCAGTTTCGGCAGAACTAACTGTTACCCAAAACAATAACTTACTAACTCAGCAAATTATATCTCCCATTCCGGCTTTGGATTCCCTTTTGCTGTCTCTAACATTTTTGTGCAATTCCACCCCTTTAACCCTAAAAATAAGCAATGCAGATGATCCGGATTCCACCAACAATCTTTTAACTATTCCTATCTTAACTGATTTTCAGCCAGATACTTACATCAACGAATTTCTTGCCGATCCCGAAACCGCTAACCAAGAATGGATAGAAATTTATTGCGGTTGTAGCCAAAAAGGAATATACTATATAGAGGATAGTTCAGGTGACAAAATTCGTTTTACTTTGCCTGAAACCATTGGCTATTATGTCATTTGTAGAAATCCGGAAAATTTACTTATACGCTATCCGGATTGTCCACCTGCCTCAATTATTTTAGCTGAGAGTTGGACTTATCTAAATAATGGCGGAGATATTTTGGTCTTGAAAAATAAATCGGCAACTTTGGATTCTTTGGTTTATACGGGTGAGGAAATATTAAAAGGTGTCTCCCGCGAAAAAGTGATAATTGATTCCACTTTTTACTGGCAAAATTGTTTTAGTGAAAGAGGAGGAACTCCCGGCTTACCCAACAGCACAATTCCTTCCTCCGAATTGCCTGATTTGGGGAAAGTTACGCTCTCAGGAAGTCCTTGTAACGCCAAAGCAGGAGAAAAAATAACCCTTGCCTACAATCTCCTTGCTGCCTCCAATCGTATTTCTTGCAAGGTCTTTGATTTAAGCGGTCGCAAAATTTGCACGATAGCGGATTATGCGTTGGTGAATAATTCCGGATTCGTTTACTGGAACGGTTGCCAAGATAATGGCAATTACGCACCTCGGGGGCTTTATATTATTTTATGGGAAGCGCAAAATGCAAAGGGTGGAAAAATTATGCGTAAACAGTTTACCGCAGTTCTGAAAGGATAATTGCTCGTTTTTGGGGTTGAGAAAGTTGAGAAGGTTGAGAGGGTTTAGGGGATTAAGAAATTTTAGAAACAAGGATTTAAGGATTTTAGGATTTAGAGGATTTCAGAGATTTTTAAAGCAATATTTGCCTTGAAAGCCCCCCAGGGCGACACAATCATAGCGATGGGTGCGTAAGCCCCTCGAAAAATATAAAATACGCTCATCATT
>JBDKSF010000099.1 GCA_039680785.1 Candidatus Cloacimonas sp. | reverse complement strand
ACTCTAAACCGATTCTTTCGAACATTGCAACGAGATTTGTATAGCAACAGTAAAATTAGTTCCCTGCCTTTTACTGTTAAAGCTGAAGTGTTTTGGCTTTGACTCTAAACCGATCCTTTTTGTGTTGAAACGAGATTTACATAGCAACATTATATGTAGTTCATTGCCTTTTACTGTTAAAGCTGAAGCTCGGTTTAGAGTTAAAACAAAACTTCTTTTCAATGGGAGATGCTTTTTTTATTCTTGTCTTACAGCAAAAGTTGTTCTTGTTTTAACTCTCAATTTTGAAGTTGGTAAAATGTTTAAAATGCCGTTGCCAGAAAAATAGTGAGAGGAAACTGCTAATTGGGCTGGCAAAGGCAAAATTGAAAGTCAAAAGCAAGCATTGTGTTACGGCAAAATGGAAAATCAAAGCCAGTTGCCTATTTACAAAAAACGGACAATGCTTTCCAGCGGTTTTCTCTCACTGCTATTGGCAAAACTGCTTACTGCCTTGGAATAAAGAGCTTTTTTATCTTTCGGATAACCCAAAGGAGCCATAGCCACAATTCTCCAACTATCAGGAAGTTCCAAATATGCCTTCAGTTTCTTTTCCGAAAAAGCAGCCAGCCAACAACTTTCAATTCCGTAACTGCGTGCATATAACAACAACTGATGAAACGAAATGGCTGTATCCACCAAATAATAGTCCTGGCCGTTAATTTTGATGTTATCTTTCAAATCGGCGCAGGCAATAATCAAACAAGGCGCTTGGCGGATAAAAAAATTGGATAACCCGATCAATCCACAGTGCAAAGCCAGTTTTTGAATTTTGGCATTTTCCGTCCAAACCAGATATCGCCAGGGCTGACGGTTTTGCGTGGAAGGCGCTAAATGTCCCGCTTCCAATATATCTTGGATTATTTCGGCAGGAATGGGAGTAGGTAAAAAATCGCGCACACTGTGTCTTTCCCAAATCATTTCTTTGGCATCCATAGCTCCATATCCTCTTTAGTATTAACATTTTTTAATATTCCGGAGTCCTTTACGGGGATATCCACAACCGGCAAACCACAGGTCTGAATGATATATTGTAAGCCCCGGTTCTTATCTTCCGCTTCCAGATTAAGCTCTGAAGGGATAATAATCGGGTGACCTTTTTGCCGATTGAAAACGGGACGGATAACAGCCAATGGGCTCAAAATATGCGCATCCATTATGCTTTGAACAGTTTCAGAATGAACAAATGGAAAATCTACCGGAAAAACAAGATAGCCACTATTTTGCTGTTTACTTTTCAGTTCGCTTACAGCTAATCGTAAAGTAGCTAACATATCAGGAGTATTTTTATACTTTGCTACAAAAATATCTTGTATGCCCGCTTCCGTTAAAATGTTCCTTATCTGTTCTATAAAGCTTATCCCCATAATGCTAATTTCTGCTTTGGGTAAACCAATTCGACTTCCTTTTCCGGAAGCCAGAATGATGGCAGTAACTTTCATCCCTTTGCCCTAAGCTCTCAGCTCTCTGCCCTCAGCTATTATTAAATTCCTCAATTGCTTTATCCAGTTCGGATAGATTATTTTCAAAGGTCTCAGCCCAATATTCCGGTTCCCACTGTTGTAAAATTTCCGTATAGGTCTTTCCCTGTTGTTCCACCCAAGTATAATATTTGAGGTTATGTATGCGTTTTTTATCCCGATAATTCAATTCCAGCAGGTTATCGTAACTTTGCTTATTTAGGGCTCCCTCTCTATCCAGAGCTGCCTGCCAATCAGTATATTCACCTTTTAACGCTGTCTGTTCTTGTAAGCGAGAACGATACATTTCAGCGCTATCCGTAAACACGGTAAAGATAATATCCTGCTCGTTATATTCATAATATTTCGCCATTTTGACGGCAGCCAAAAGATTGCAAAGAGAAGAAATGCCCAAAAGATTCAGTTTATCAACCAAAATGGGATCAATTCCGCTTTGCTTCAGATATTTTATTCCTTCCGGTTCATTAAACAAACGCAAAAGCCGTAAACAGTCCTCATCGTGAATGGCGCTAACCATATCTGTATTACGCACATTATGAATCCAAGGTATATGTTTGTCGCCGATGCCTTCAATGCGATGTCCACCAAAACCATTCATCAACAGAGTGGGGCATTCCAAAGCTTCGCTGGCATTGATTATGAGCGAGGGAAAATGTTTTTTTAAGTAATCACCGGCGGCAATGGTTCCAGCGCTGCCCGTGGCGCTAACATATCCACTAAAACGATCACCCTGTTTTTTAACCAGTTCAAATGCCTCATAAATGGCATTACCGGTTATTTGATAATGCCAAAAAGAGTTGCCAAATTCATCAAACTGATTTAAGATAACATAAGCAGGATCATTGCGCAATTCGTCGCATTTATCGTAAATTTCTTTAACATTGGATTCGCAACCCGGAGTGGCAAAAACCTCGGCTCCAATTTCCCGTAACCAGTCAAAACGCTCTTTACTCATTTCTTCCGGTAAAATGGCTACAGCTGGACAAGCCAATAGGGCACAATCAAAAGCGCCTCCTCTACAATAATTGCCTGTAGAGGGCCAAACGGCTTTGTGAATTTCAGGATCAAAAGTGCCGGAAATTAAACGCGGAATCAAACAACCGTAAGCGGCACCCACTTTATGTGCTCCCGTAGGAAAATATTTACCCACCATACCTATAATTCTGGCTTTCACACCTGTTAGTTCAGAAGGAATTTCCACAAAGTTGGGCTTGCCGAAAAGTCCGGTATTTATATCATTTTTCCAAGTGATCCGAAACAAGTTTAAAGGGTTTATGTCCCAAAGTCCCACGGATTTTAGTTGCTCTTTAATTGCCTCCGGAATAGTATCTGGAAACATCTGTTGGCGAATTGTCGGCAGAATTATTCCCCGTTCTTTACAGCGCTGGGCATTCTTTTTAGCAACAACGGGGTCTATTTTAGTAATCAATTTTGGCATATATATCTCCTTCAATGTCCAATAAGACCAAAAAAAGGATTGGACTTTTTTGTAAAGTTATTTGGTTTTTAGAGAAATCCTTTTAATTTGGCAACTGGGTCTTGCACTTTACTGTTCAATATCATCGCGGCAATCACGAAGGGCTTGTAACCCGCTTCCTGATAAGTATGATAACGGTATCTTTCAAACACGCTTTTAGAGACCTCTCCCTGGGCACAACTAATTTCGCTTATATCGGCTGGCAGACAGTGTTCATAAAGGGCTTTACCGTTTTTGGTCAATTTCATCATCTCTTCATCACATTCCCAATCAATAAACTGCTCATTATTTGCCAAACACATTTGTTCCAGTTCGTGCAGACCTTGTCTGTTACCAGCTTTGAGCAAATTTGTTCTTTCCTGCATCACAGCCATCGGAGCCCAACTTTTAGGATAAACCACATCGGCCTCTTTAAATGCTTCTTCCATATAGTTAGTTACGGCAAAGGAACCACCGTTTTCTTTAGCAAAAAGAGAAGCACTGTTTAAGGTCTCAGGAAGTAAATCATAGCCCTCAGGATGAGCCAAAACTACATTCATTCCGAAGCGAGTCATCAGATTTATCACTCCCTGAGGGACGGAAAGCGGTTTTCCATAAGATGGAGAATATGCCCAGCTCATAGCCAGTTTCTTGCCTTTCAGGTTTTCCCAGCCACCAAAATAATCCTTTAGTTTCAGCAAATCGGAAAGCGCCTGAGTAGGATGATCCAAGTCACATTGTAAATTCACTATAGTTGGTCTTTGGGCTAAAATACCGTGAAGATAGCCATCGGAAACTGCCTGCGCCACTTCCAGCATATAGCTGTGTCCCTCGCCGGGATACATATCATCACGGATGCCAATTACTTCCGCTAAAAAAGATATCATATTTGCCGTTTCACGCACTGTTTCTCCGTGAGCAATCTGACTTTTCACTTCATCCAATTCTGCCAAGGCAAGCCCTAAACCATTTACGGCAGAAGCAAAACTGAAACGAGTGCGCGTGCTGTTATCTCTGAAAATGGAAATTGCCAAGCCATAATCAAAAATACGCCAGGGCTTCTTTTCCTTATGCAGACATTGTAGTATTTCAGCCGTTAGCATCACTGCTTTCAGGTTATCCACGCTATTTTCCCAAGTTAATAAAAAGTCCTTGCCAGACAAATCCGGCTGCAGGGTTTCCAGCTCTTTAATCAGAGCGCTTGCTCTTGCGCGATTATCCATATTTACCTCATTTTCCCTTTACTAAAAAGGATCAGAAAATATTTAATCAAACAAATTGGAATGCGAGCCAATCCTAATCAGGATTAAGACCTCATCTTGTATTCTATAAAGCAACAGAATGTTAGGAGATAAATGACATTCCCGGCATTCACTTTTATCACCTTTCAATGGATGATCTTTAAAATGGGAGGGTAGAGGTTTTCCTGACACTAAATAAGCTAATGCCTCTTTTAATGCTTCTTTAAGGTCTTGATTTGTCCGATATTTCTTGTAATCTCTCTTAAATTGAGAAGTATGGCTGATTTTGAGCAAATCAACTCTCTAAAGAATTCAGGAAGTCATCAATATTACTATAAACCGGCAGTTTTTCCGGATGTTTGGATTCTTCAATTGCCTGCAGAGTTTCTTTATTAGGTTTCGTTGGTTCCTGTATTAAAAGCAGGTTAAATAATGTTTCCTGATTATAGGAAAAGAAACCAGAAAATCGGCAGGAAGTATTTGTATAATCAAGATAACCGATTTGATTGGCTGTATTGGTTATTATTCCAAAACTAATTGATTTATTTAGCATATCTCCATCCCTCAAAAGTAGGTGTATTCTGAAAAATTACCTTATCCTCGTTATGATGTAAAGAAAGCGTCCCTTCCGAAATAAATAAGTGTTTACCGCCCTCAATACTTTGAATAAGAGCTCTTTTACACCAGTAATCAGTAAACTCCTTTTTTTTCAACAGTTTTTTGGGATCAAAAGGGATATCAAGTTCCAGTTCCCTGGCAATAGTTTCCAAAATGGCATTGATCAGTTCTGCATTTTGTTGATCCGCTTCTTCCACTACTAATCCTAAATCCCTGGCATCTTTAATATTAATTGTATAATCGTGACTTCCGGAATCTGTACATAGGAAATTGACAATCTTTTCTTTATGGCCTTCCGGAATATGAAAATCCAATAACTTATTAGCAAGCATTTTTATCTGAGCTCTGGCTCTATAGACCTCTCCCAAAACCAAAGGATGAATTTTTTCTGAAAGCACTTTTACCACCTCTGCCAGTGCCTGATCGTTTTTAATTCCGAATTCTTTTTTTACTAATTCTATGTAGCCATTAATAGCTTCAACACTAACAGGGATAGTATGTCCAGGCATATTGGGGATGGCAGGATTTAATGGTGTATTGATATTGGGATCAATCGGTCCTAAAGTTGACTGCCTGGTCATTACAATGAGATTTGAACCTAAGCACATTAAAGTTCCCGCACTATGAGCTTTGGAAGGAACAATTATTTCCAGTTCTTCACAATACTGACGCAATAAATTAACCAAACTCCAAGCTGCCAGAGTATTTCCACCTCTGGTATAAAGAAATAAAGAAAGTTTATTTAGCTTGGAGCCCTTAGACATTTTTTCCAGATGTTGAGCAAAAAAACTATGGACCTCCTGATGAATCTGCGTTTCCCAGCCAGGTCTGTCTCCTGTTACATAAATCAGGACTTTTGTTTTGCGCAAGGTCTCCAACTGTTGCAGAAGTTCTTCCCGCTTTTGTTTTGGTTCCATTTTTATTTCCTTATTTTAGATAAGAATTAATTTATTTCCTTTGTTTCACTTCTTTGTTTATGTCAAGCTCAAATTTTGCAGAAGCGAATGAATGAGTATTTCACTCAAATACAGCAGATTTATTTTTATCACCGATACCTTCAAAAATCAACTTTGAACTCCCGCACTTTGAACTCCCGCACTTTGAACTCCCGCACTTTGAACTCTCACTATTTCACACTTTTTCTTCATATCCAGGTCATTTATAATGATATAATGCCTGTTTTACTCCCTTAGCGGATTCGGAAAGAGTAAAATAGCCCTTATTTTTGGCATCCCAGCAAATGGCTTCACCTTGTGGTTCAGTTAGATACGGCAGAGATTTGGGATTCTGAGAGAGGGCTATTATGTGGTTATTACCCATCTTAACTTTATATTTGTAGATTCCGGTATAGGTCTTAATCAACAATCGTTTTCCATTATCACTTAAATCGGCTGCCGTAACCCAGGATATGGGTAAAGAGCAAATTCTTTCTGCCTGGTTACTGTCCTTAAAATTGAAAGGATAAGCAATGCGATATATGCCTACCTGTTCTTCTCTTTTGCTGATAATGTAAAGGTCACCGGTTTTAGGTTCCCAAAATAGGGCTTCGGCATCGCGAGGTCCATCTGCATAGCAAACCTCAATGGTATCCACTTTGCCAATTTGGATAAGATCTTCTTGCGGCACAATTTGTGGTTCTTTTATGCGATAAATATACACGGATTTGTATTTTGCGTTATTATCGCCAATATCGGCTATGTAAATATAACTTTCTCCGCTATAAGGGTCTTGGGCAACGGCAATATCTTCCCAATCACGGTTTACTACATTATTTATCCTTAAAGTATCCAGTAAACTACCATCTGTTTTAAGGGCATAAATTTCAGCTTTATTACCGGAATCGTTATGACTCCAGAGCACTTTTTCGTTCCTTTTGCCCAAGTCAATTCCAGATGCTTCGTTCAGCGCCTCTGTGCGTAAAATATATTCCTTCGGAGGATGGTTTACCAACGCAAATAAAGCTATGGCTGTAGCCAACAGGAGAAAGAAAACAATTCTTTTCAGCATTCATACCTCTATGTTTACGGAAGAGTGACATCTTGTCAACCCTCCTTCCCAAAATCTGATTGTTACATTATTTCCAGGTCACCATTAGAAACAATTGGGGAAGATTATAAGCCGGATTCTGTGCTTTCGGTTTCCCGAAAGTGATGTTCATCCATCTGAGATGTTTTTTACAAAACACCTTAAGCTGCCTACCCGAAAGCGATGCGGGCAACATCATAGCTTTTCTATTTGGCATTGCACCGAATAAGGCATTCCTGGCTATCTTTGTCACCAAAGATACCGGTGGTCTCTTACACCGCCATTTCACCCTTGCCGATTCAGAAAAACTGAAGGGCGGTTTATTTTCTGTGGAGCTATCTCTGTATTACTACAGCTTCCCGTTAGGAAGTATTCTGCCCTTTGGTGTCCGGACTTTCCTCTGCATTGAATGTGCAGCGAACATCTAATCTTCCCTTTTTAAAATATAATTCAAAATGCCCTCAAAGCAAATTGAACTTCACTTTGCGGGATTAGATGGATACATTGTCAGCGTTTTCTTCAAAATGATTCATCAAAATGCGTCCGCAATTTTCGCAATAGATAATCTTTTTTCGCAATTGCAATTCAATGCGCATTTGTTGACGAATCACAAAACCGCAGGCACCGCAAGAGCCATCACGATTATAAGCGACTGCCTGATTGTTTTTATGTTTTATCATATTTCCGTAATGTTTAACGATTGGAACGGGTAAAGTGCGTGCCAGTTCATTTCTTTGATTGCGAATTTCTTCAATTTTGGTTTCCAGGGAGGCAATTTGTTCTCTCAAATCGCTTTCTTTTTCTTTTTGGCGAGTTTCGGCTTTTTGCAATTCATTTTTGGCAGCGGCTACTTTTTCTTTAATTTCGTTTTCCTTTTCCATCAATTCCAGCAGGGTAGATTCAATATTGGAAATTTTCTCTTTAATATAGGTGATTTCGCTGTTTAATGCCTTATATTCCTTGTTATTTTTAATTTCCGAAAGTTGGGCGGCATATTTCTTGCTTTGTTCCTGCATCTGTTTAATATCCAATTCCAAGGCGCGCTGTTTTTTGTTTAGTTCGGCATGTTCGGTTTCGATGGCAAGCAGGTTGGCAGTTGCTTGTTCTACGCTTTCTATAATTTCGTTTAATTCTTTGGGCAGTTCTTTTTGCAAAACCCGATAGCGTCCGATTTGATCGTCCAGGATTTGCATTTTGGCAAGTGTTCTTAATTCTTCTTCCATTGCTTACTCCTTAAATAACATACTTAGATCCAGTGATTTATATGAATGTGTGAGGGCTCCGGAAGAAATAAACTGAACTCCCGTTTCGGCATAAGTACGGATATTATCTTCCGTAATTCCGCCCGAGACCTCAAATTCCAATACTTCTTTATATTTTTTGACGGCTTTTCTTATTTGTTCGGGAGTCATATTATCCAGCATAACTCTATCCACGCCAATTTTTGCCGCTTCATCAACTTCTTTCATATTAGTAACTTCCACTTCAATTTTGTAGCTGATGTTATGTTTCCGAATGCGCTTTACCGATTCCGTTATCGATCCGCAAGCGCGAATATGATTTTCTTTGATCAATACCATATCAAATAACCCAAAACGATGATTATAGCCACCCCCAACCCGAACGGCATATTTTTCCAGAGAACGCAGCAGGGGAGTTGTTTTTCGGGTATCTAAAAGTTTCACTTCCGTTCCTTCCAGAAGAGCAACATATTCAGCCGTTTTAGTGGCAATTCCGGAAAGTCGCTGCATAAAATTTAGGGCAGTTCTTTCTCCTTGTAAAATGGAAGAAGGTCTGCCTTCCAAGCGCATAATTTCTTCCTGAGGAACTACTTTATCTCCGTCTTTACTGTATAAAGTAATTTTAAGATCGGCATCCACCATCTTGAAAACTTGTCTTGCTATATCCACGCCGGCTAAAATTCCCGGTGCTTTAGCAATAATATAGGCAAGAGAGGTTTGAGGTTCCAAATCCAGATAGCGGGTAGTTATATCGCCCGTCCCTATATCTTCTTCCAAGCTTTTTCTGATTATTTCATCTAAAAACACCCTTCCTCCCAGGTAAAAAAAAAGCATTTGCGAGGGGCAAATGCTTTTCGACGACTATTTCTTCATTTATGTTTAATTCATATAACTTCTTGTTTTGATAACACATATAATATTCTTCCTTACGATTAAGAGACATTTTTTGGCAATCTTTCCATCTGTCAAGACAAAATATAAACCGCTCCCGTTTTTTTTGCCTTGACGAAATTGGGGCATAAAGATTTTTTGCTTTATTATGAAATTTCTGGGGGCCTATAGCTCAGTTGGTAGAGCTACCGGCTCATAACCGGTTGGTCGGGGGTTCGAGTCCCTCTGGGCCCACCATTTTTTCTCCCGTTTTTTATAATTTCAAGTTCCTGCGCAGGCAGGAATAACACAAGAGAGGAAGTTCAATGAAACTCCAAGTTCTGGCTATCTGTTTGTTGCTGATAGCTTTACCACTTGCTGCCACAAAATATGCGGGAGAGATTTTTGCCATTAGTCCCGGCGTTCTTTCTTCCGCCATGGGCTCTACCGGGCTTACTTATGAGGATAGTTTTTCCGCCGGTTGGTGGAATCCTGCTCTTTTAGGTCTGATTTCCGATAACGGAATTGAACTTATGCGTTGTGAACATTTTGAGGGCTTAATGGCTCAAAATCAGCTGGGTTTAATCATCGGTTCCTCTACCAAGACCTCTTTTAATCTCAATCATTTAAGCATCGATAAAATTAAGCTTACACAGCTGGAAAATCCTAATGACAGTTTAGGTAACGATAATCGTCCGTTTGTTTGGAAAACCATCAGCAACGAGGATTTCATTCTTTATGCGGGTTTGGCAAGGCAGGTTAACAGTAAATTGTATTTAGGGCTTTCTCCCAAGGTGGCTTACAGATCTTTGGCTGAAAATAGCGGATATGCTTTTGGAGCGGATATTGGAATGCTTTGGCAGATCAATCAAAAAGCTCGCTTAGGGGTTAATCTGCGTGATTTTTTCAGCACTCAAGTTCTTTGGGAAGGAGGCGAGCACGAAACCGTGATTCCCAATCTGGATCTGGAAATGGGCTATAATTTTTCTCCAGTTGCCAAAATTCCGGTTCATCTTTCCCTACGCAGTGAAATTTTAATGGAAAATAGAGAAGCAACTATCGAAACGGGAGATATGAGCGCCGATTTTCATGCTGGCATTGCCATTCAACCAATTTCCAATTTGCGTTTGCTTGCCGGTTACGACATTGATTGTTTCACGGCTGGAATTAGTTTAGCTTATAAACAATTGGGCTTAAATTATGCCTTTCGTAACGGTGCGGAAGACGATTTGGGCTATTCTCAAAGAATTTCCGCTTCGTATCAATGGTAAAAAAGTCAATCGCTCTTTTAGGGGCGACGGGTTCCATCGGAACCTCCACTTTGGCTGTTGCGGAAGAACAAAATATTCCTATCGTTCTGGCTTCTGCCCATAAAAATTATCCATTATTGCTAAATCTTGCCCAAAAACACAAGATTCCCTGTCTTATCTTTACGGGAATTGAAGACCCGGTACTTCAATCAAAACTGAAAACAGAAAATTCAGCGTTTAAAATATACTTTGGCGAAAACGAACTCATTAAAGCATTGGCTAATGAAAATTATGAAATTGCGTTAAATGCCATAGCCGGTTCGGCAGGATTGCGTTATAGTTTTGCCATCTTAAAACGCCACAAATACTTAGCTTTGGCAAATAAAGAATCCCTCGTTATGGGTGGGCACATTTTAACCAAAATGCTTTCTGATAAACCAATTTTACCTGTGGATAGCGAACTTAGCGCACTTTTTCAAGCAATCGGAAAACATCCCGCCCACGAAATTCGGCAACTGCATCTTACTGCCTCCGGAGGTATTTTTCGTGACCTGCCTTTGGAGGATTTTGCTAAAATCACTCCTCAGCAAGCGCTGAAAAATCCCAATTGGACAATGGGAGCCAAAGTTACACTGGATTCGGCAACTATGTTTAATAAGGCCTTGGAAGTTATGGAAACGCATTGGCTGTTTAATCAGCCCTATTCTAATATCCAAGCGGTGATTCATCCTCAATCCCTTATCCATTCGCTGGTGGAATTTATTGATGGCTCTTTTTTAGCTCAAATAAGCAATCCGGATATGAAACTACCAATTTTATATGCCCTTTCCTGGCCCCAAAGAGTTCAATCGCAACTTGTGCAAACGGATTTAACCTCTCTTGCGCCTTTAACTTTTAAAGAAATTGATCCACAACGCTATCCTTTATTTTATTTAGGGTTGGAAGTAGCCAAAACCGGAGGAATTTACCCCACCGTTATCAATTCTGCGGTGGAAGCGGCATCTTTTCTTTTTCTGCAAAATAAGATACCTTATTTAAAGATGTGCGAGCTTGTAAAAAAAGCGCTGGATGACCAAGCACAAATTTCTGAACCCGAGCTGGAAACCATTATGGAGATTAACCAGCAGACCTATCAAAAAGTGCTGCAACAAATAAAATAGTCAGACGACAAAATAACAAGATCCTTTTGCGGTAACACAATGCTTGTTTTGACTTTCAATTTTGCCACTGCCAACCCAATTGCCAGTTTCCTCTCATTATTTTTCTGGCAACCGCATTTTAGACATTCTCCCAACTTCAAAATTGAGAGTTAAAGCAAGAACGACTTCTGTTGTAACACAATGCTTGTTTTGACTTTCAATTTTGCCCCTGCCAGCCCAATTACCAGTTTCCACTCATTATGTTTCTGCCAACCGCATTATAAACATTTTCCCAACTTCAAAATTGAGAGTTAAAATAAGAACGACTTCTCTGTAACACAATGCTTGTTTTGACTTTCAATTTTGCCACTGCCAGCCCAATTACCAGTTTCCTCTCATTATTTTTCTGCCAACCGCATTATAGCTATTTTACTAACTTCAAAATTGAGAGTTAAAGCAAGAACGACTTCTCTGTAACACAATGCTTGTTTTGACTTTCAATTTTGCCACTGACAGCCCAACTATCAGTTTCCTCTCATTATTTTTCTGACAACCGCATTTTAAACATTCTCCCAACTTCAAAATTGAGAGTTAAAATAAGAACGACTTTTGCTGTAAAATAAGAACAAAAAAGCATCTACCAATGGAAAAAGAAGTTTGTTTTTAACTCTAAACCGAGCTTCAGCTTTAACAGAAAAAGGCAGGGAACTACATATCTTGTTGCCTCACAAATCTCGTTTCAATACAAAAAGGATCGGTTTAGAGTCAAAAGCAAACGAGAACATAGAGTCATCAAACTTTAGTTCATGAATACAGAGATATTGATTTAGGAAAAAATGTATTTGACATAAACATAAGGATGATTAATATAGAATTAGAGTCGATTATATTGATAAGAAAGGATATGTTAAAATGAATACGCTCAAAGTTTCTATTAATCCAGCTATCTTAGAGTGGGGTATTCTCAGATCAGGTATCCCAAGGGAAAAATTGGAAAAAAAGCTTCCCAAAATTAATCTATGGATAGCAAAACAAGATAGACCTACTTTAAAGCAGCTGGAAGATTTATCCAACACTTTACATATTCCTTTTGGTTATTTCTTTTTGGAAAATCCTCCTTTAGAACGAATTCCCATTCCCTTATTCCGGACTAAAAATGAAACTCAAAATAGTCAATTCAGCACTGAGTTCATTGACACCTTATATGAAATGCAACGCAGACAGATTTGGTTGAAAGAATATCTAATAGAGAGTCATTATGAACCATTACCTTTTATAAGCTCTTGCACTTTAAATGATGACCCTGTTCAAACGGCTGATAAAATTAGGAACGAGCTTAAAATAAATGATGAATGGGCAAAAAAATTTACTACCTGGAACGATGCTTTACTATCTTTAAGAGAAAAAGTTGAACAAGCAAGAATATTTTTTGTGGCAAACGGAATTGTTAAAAATAATACCCATCGCCCGCTAAATGTTAATGAATTTAGAGGTTTTGTGTTAGTAGATAACTATGCACCTTTAATATTTGTAAATAATGCCGATTGTAAAGCAGCACAGATGTTTACCATAGCTCATGAATTAGCTCATTTATGGATTGGAGAAAGTGCCGCTTTTGATTTAAGAGGAATGCAACCTGCCCAAAACGCTAAAGAAGTATTTTGTGATAAAGTGGCTGCTGAGTTTTTAGTCCCTGCCAAGATACTGAAAGAAAAGATAAAAGATATACCTTCACCGGATATATTTACTTTAATAAGCAGGTTAAGCAGGGAATTTAAAGTAAGCGAAATTGTTATAGCCCGTAGATTGTTGGATTGCAAAAGAATAAATAAAGAGCAGTTCTTCACAGTTTATAACAAATCTTTTGAAAGACAGAAAGAAAAGACCAAAGATAAAGGTGGTGGAGATTATTACCAAACCCAAAGTGTAAGAGTAAGCAAGCATTTTCTCCAATATGTAGTACAAGCTCTAAATGAGGGCGTTTTACTATATACTGATGCTTATCAACTTACGGGACTTAATAGAAAGACCTTTGATAATTATGTTGATAGGGTTTTGGAAAATATATGACAATTGAAAGGCCAGTTTATGTTTTAGATGCCGATGTTTTTATAGAAGCACATAAAAGATATTACTCTTTTGATATTGCTCCAGGATTTTGGGCAGCACTGCTTAAGTATGCTAAACAGGGAGAAATAATTAGTATAGACAAAGTTCAAGATGAAATAAATGATGGTTATGACCTTAAAAATCCCAATGAACCTGATGATTTAGCAATTTGGGCTACGGAACAATTCCAACCATATTTTATGACTACAAAAACAGAGGAAGTTCTACAAGAATATAGCAAAATGATTATTTGGGCTCTTAATAATGATTATTACGGCCCGGCAGTGAAATATAAATTTGCTGATTATAAAAAAGCCGATTGTTGGGTTATTGCTTATGCGAAAGCTTATAATAAAACCCTGGTTACGGATGAAATATATAGCAATACTAAAAAGAAAATTCCTATTCCAAATGTATGTAAGGAATTTGATGTGCATTATGTAAACACTTTTCAAATGTTACGCAATTTGGGCATTATTCTAAATTGAAACAAGTTGAGAGAAAATTCTGAGCTTTACTTCATAAATAAATAGATTTGATATTAAAGACAACACTGATTTTTTACCAAGTAACACGATGCTTGTTTTGACTTTCAATTTTGCCCCTGCCAGCCCAACTATCAGTTTCCACTCATTATTTTTCTGACAACTGCATTGTAGCTATTTTACCAACTTCAAAATTGAGAGTTAAAATAAGAACGACTTCTCTGTAACACAATGCTTGTTTTGACTTTCAATTTTGCCACTGACAGCCCAATTAGCAGTTTCCACTCATTATGTTTCTGGCAACCGCATTATAAACATTCTCCCAACTTCAAAATTGAGAGTTAAAGCAAGAACGACTTTTGCTGTAAAATAAGAACAAAAAAGCATCTACCATTGGAAAAAGAAGTTTGTTTTTAACTCTAAACCGAGCTTCAGCTTTAACAGTAAAAGGCAGGGAACAAAATATTTTGTTGCTTTGTAAATCTCGTTTCAGTGTTCGAAAGGATCGGTTTAAAGTCAAAAGCAAACGAGAGATGCTTCAGCTTTGATAGTATAAGGCAAAGGAAAAAAATATACTGTTGCTCTGTAAATCTCGTTTCAGTGTTCGAAAGAATCGGTTTAGAGTCAAAAGCAAACGAGAGATGCTTCAGCTTTGATAGTAAAAGGCAAAGGAAAAAAATACTGTTGCTATACAAATCTCGTTTCAATACAAAAAGGATCGGTTTAGAGTCAAAAGCAAACGAGGCCTGAACGAAAGGATCGGTTTAGAGTCAAAAGCAAACGAGCCCCCCCTTGCAAGCCACTCATCGTTTTGTCCTCATCCACACCTCCTCCTCTCCTCCTTAACGATGAGTTGAGGACGGGAGGAAGAGGAGAGGCGTAAGAGGAAAAAGCAGGTAACCAGCAGTAAGGCAGTGAGGGGCAAGAAGATATGCAGTTACTGAACGGGGATGATTCTTTCCACCACTGGCGCCAGGTTAAAAGCGATTCTCAAAATACCGTTGATGTAGCTGATTTTGGGATTCTCCTTATCGATGCTGATTTCGGGAAAGTAAATTTTGCGGTCAAATCTGCCCGTTTCAATTTCCATATTATAGTAGCAGAGGATAGAATTGCAATTAGGAAAGCTTCTGGTTCCGCTGATTCTAATGTATTCCGGAGAAATGGAGATGTTGATTTCTTCTTTTTCCATGCCAGCCAATTCGGCAATGACTACCCAGCTGGAATCGGTTTGAAAGACATCGCATTTGGGGTGCCAAACATCATCTATGGCGTCTTCAATAGCCAACGGGCTGTCAGTTAAGGCAGATACCTCACCGATCAGTTTAAGCATTTCCCTTTGGATTCCTACGATGTTGGAAAAAATTCTTTCGCGCATAATAAAACTCCGTTTGTTTTAATACTCGCTGCGTTCTCTAAATGTCCACACCACTTCTTTATCGGGAGCGATATCAAAGCTGAAAGTGACTTTATCGTTATCATCTTTAGTGTATTTATAATCTGCTTCCACAATGCTGGTATTGGAGGAGAGCTGGTGAGTTACTTTGATGGTTTTTTTAGCTTCCGAATTATTCCTTAAGGTGATTTGGATAAGGCGTTCGGAAACTTTTTTGGAAATTTGTGTCTGTTCTTTCACACGAGTGGAGGCAACCAAGTCAAAAGCAGTTCCGGTGTTGATGGAGACCTCTTCATTTTTGGAAGTGTGTTTGATGCTGTCTTCGCCGATAAATTCCTGATTGCCGTCGGTATCTTGTTTATATACCCTGATAATGCCTTGGGGAAGTGGTATTCCGGCACCGTTTTCTTTGGTATTTTTGAACTTGATCATACTGTTCACGCCGCTGCCATAAGTAATATATTCATATTCGGCGTATGCTTTAATGTTTTTGGGTGGATACAATTCCAGCTGTTTGGTTTGGTTATTGGCAAAGGAGATTTTTTGATCCAAGGAATACATATGAAAATCGTGAAAGGCCTTTTCTTCAAAAGAAGGAGCTGCGGATCCTGCAGCCGTGGCTTCATCATAATTTATCAAGTCCCTTCTTTTTCCATAATAAGCAGCATAAACACGATTCACATCACCCGCGATAAGCTTCAAATTTACATTGTTGAATGCTTTGCCGGAAGTGTTGTTGATGGTAACCCAGGAATTAAATTGTAAGGTCTTTTCGTCCCAAACCGTGTTGTATGTTACATTCCAGCTAAAGCCACCCGTTAAATAAGTCATCTGAACAGGGTATTTGGCTTTTTTGGGAGCAATGATGCTCCAGTGCAGGGTTGGTTTGGTGTAAAAATTTTCCGGTAGTTCTGCCAGCTGAATCCATTGGGTTTCACCTTCTGCAATAACGAGTAAGCGATTGGTCGTTTTTTCAAGGATGCCAATGCTACCTTGGTTGTAAAATTTGAGCGTGCCGGTTAATTTGGATTGGTCTTTGGTTATAACCACAACTTCTCTATCCAGATATTTAGACATAATTTGCCCTTTGTCGGCTAAATCGTATTCGTAATTCTGCTCCGCTATGCGAATTCCTCCGCCGCTGACAATTACGGAGGTGGGGTCTATTCTGCTGGTTATATCGTTAAAATTGATATCTTGTCTGTTTTCTTTCAGTTCCAAATTAAAACTCGAACGGACTAAAGATAGATCGTTATTGTATATCGTTAGCCAATCTTCCGCACAAAGCGGAATGAGGAACAGCAAAAGGGTTATAGTGATGAGTATGTTTTTCATTGTATCTCCTTTTAAAATGACGAATTTTTTTATGTTCCAACCTTATAATACAAACTAATCCTTTTACCTATGATGTCAAGGGAAAAGGTGAAAAATTTGGCGGGAATTTAGTTGGGAAGCGTTGTTTACAAAATGCTGGGCGGCGGAACGGCGTCCGCCGGGTACTAAAAAAGCCATATCTACCCTTCTAACCCAAAATAGAATTACACCCAAAATTATCACTGGGTTTCACCTTTTCACTTTTCCACTTTTCCACTTTTCCACCCTTCCACTTTTCCACTTTTTTCGGCGGAACGGCGTCCGCCGGTACCTAAAACTATCCCCGTGTTTTACTTTGTCCCCTCCCGACCCCTTGACCCCTTGACCTCCCGACTTCTTGACCCCCCGACCTCCCGACCTCTCGACCCCCCGACCCCCCGACGATAAAACTTGACGAAATTAGTAGGTTATTAAATAAGCGAAAACAGTGTCCATATATATAGGGATGACAAAACTAAAAAAGCAGGTGACAAATATGGCTAAATATTATGAATCCCCTTATATTTCAGGAAGTAATCGTCTTGATGATGAGCCCTTGGCTCCTCCCATGAAGATTGGTGATTGGCTGTTAGTTTTGATTTTAATTTGTCTTCCAGTGGTCAATATTATAATGCTGATTATCTGGTCTTTGGATAAAAAAGGTAATCCAAGCAGGCGAACTTTTGCGATAGCGATATTAATTTTGATGGCTGCCTTGATTGTGCTTTCCGGATTTTATTTCGGTCAGATGACAGGGTGGTATTTAAAGATAATAAATGAGTTATAACTAAAGGAGTAAGTATGAAGTATCTCGATCTGGCAATGAATGCGGCAGAAGCACTGGGAGCTGAATATGCCGATATCCGCATTCAGAAAACATTTGATCAGGTGATATATCTGCAAAACCTATCCCTAAAACATACCAGTAATGATGTGCAACAAGGATATGGCATCCGGGTTTTTAAAAATGGCGCCTGGGGTTTTGCGCATAGCAATGTTTTTAGTGATGAGGCGGTTTTAGCCACGGTAAAAAAGGCATACGAAACCGCAATTCTTTCTGCGGAAGTGAATAAAGACAAAAAATTGCGTTTAGCTCCGGAACGCAGTTATCTTGCCACTTATCAGACACCCGTGAAAATCGATCCTTTTAAAGTGCCACTAACGGAAAAGATAGACCTGTTGATGGAAGTGAACAGAACAATGCTTGCTTACGAAGGAATCAAGCAAGCCCGTTCTTTATTGATAATGCATAAGGATGAAAAACTTTTTGCCAATACTTTAGGAACAAAGTTAGACCTTTCCACTCAGTTTATCAATCCGATGATTACGGCTATTGCCGTTACGGAAAATGACAGCCAAAGCCGCACTTTTGATGAAGGTGGAAAGGCGATTGGTTGGGAATGGATTTTGGAACTGGATTTAATTAATATAGCCAAACAAACTGCCGAAGAAGCGCTAATCAAAGTTAAAGCCGATACCTTGGGTGAAGAACAGCGCCGAACTTTAATTCTTGATCCCAATCATCTGGGTTTGACGATGCATGAAAGTGTTGGCCACGCTACCGAATTGGATAGAGTTTTGGGTTGGGAAGCTGATTATGCCGGTGTTTCTTTTGCCACTCCGGAAAAATTGAACAACTATAGATACGCCAGTGAGCTGGTTAATTTTGTGGGAGATAACACTTTGGAGGGTGGTCTTGCCACTCTCGGTTTTGACGATGATGGTGTTCCTGGACAGAAATGGTATATTATTAAAGATGGTATTTTGAAAGAATATGGCAGCACAAGAGACACAGCTTTGGAAATTGGTTTAGATGCTTCCCGTGGCTGTAATCGTGCCACTTACTATTTTAATCAGCCCATAAATCGGATTCCCAATTTATATATGCTGCCTGGAACCAAACCCTTAACTCCGGGCGAGCTTATTGCCGATACGGAAGACGGGGTCTATATTCAAGGGAGAGGTAGTTATTCTATCGATCATCATAGAATTAACTTCCAGTTTGGCGGTGATTTCTTTTGGGAGATAAAGAACGGAAAACTGCTGCGTCCCTTAAAAAAAGTAATCTACAAGTCCTATAATCCAGAATTTTGGAATAGCTGCGACGCTATCTGTGATGAAAGATTTTGGCGTCCTTTCGGAGTGGTAAATTGTGGAAAAGGTCAACCACCTCAAACTGCCAGAATGACCCATGGTTCTGCGCCTGCAAGATTTCGCAATATCCGGGTAGGAGGTTCACAATGAATAGCGAAAAAATAGTAAAATATATCCAAACAAACTGCCAAGCGGATGATTGGTCCCTAAATATTTTTGAGGATGACAGCCACGAAACGCGTTTTGCCCAAAATTGCATTACTCAACACATTGCCGGCGCCACGAAAGAAATATCTTTAAGCGTTTCTTTCGATGGCAAAAAAGGTAGCTGCTCAATTAATCAGGATGATGAAGAAAGTTTGGCATATTTGCTGAAAACAGCTGAAGACATTGCAAAATTGGCACCGGTAGATCCGGAATTCGTCCCTTCGGAAGGGAAAAAGAATATCCCGGCAGTCGTTAATTGCGATCCTGAAACCAGAGCTCTGCAGCCAAAACAATTGGTGGATATTGTGCAAAATAGCATCAATGAAGCCAAAAAATTCGGAGCAACCGTTTCCGGCTTAACGGAAAAACATATAAATTCGAATTGCCTATTTACGAAAAATGGTTTTGCCGGTGAATATGAATATAGCGATTTTGGCCATTCTATGACCCTAAAAAAAGAAGAAGTGGAAACAAAGGTTTCGTATGAGGCCAAAAAATTCGCCGATTTTAAGCTAAATGACCTTTGGGAAAAATTGCAACATCAGGCAACTACCCTTGCCGTTAAACAAGAGTTTGAACCACAAAAAATAGCCGTTATTTTGCGTCCCGTTGCTTTACAAGAATTATTGTGGTTTATGGGTTGGATGATGGACCGCCGCCAGTCAGACGAGGGCTTTACACCCTTTACGGATAAAATAGGTAAACCCTTTTTCGGGGAAAAATTCAGCTGGTTTTCAACTATGCAACAGCCAAAACTTTTAGCTTTGCCCTATTCTTCCGATGGTATTATCTCCGAAGAAATTCCCTGGGTGGAAAAGGGTGTGTTAAAAAATCTTCCGGTCAGCCGCTACTGGGCAAAAAAAATAAACAGCAAACCCAGCAACGCATATAATATGTATATTCCGGGCGAGGGATACACGGAAGAAGAAATGATGAAAATGGTTCCGCGCGGGCTAATTGTAAACACTTTTTGGTATATTCGTAGCGTGGATGTAAAAGCAGGTGAATTTACCGGAACAACGCGGGATGGAGTTTGGTATTTTGAAGATGGTAAAATTAAGTATGCAGTAAACAATTTACGCTTTAATGAAATCCCTCACGATGCCACGTGTAGAATTATTTCCACAGGCAAAAGTGAGCTTGCATTGCCGACTTCAATGCTTCCGGCTATGTTGATAGATAACTTTAATTTTGTGGATAAAACATCTTTTTGAAAGAAATGATTTGACAGAAAATACAAAATTAAAAAAGAGTGTTTCAAATGCGATTCAACATTCACCCTAAGCCAGTTCCTTTTGTTTCGGGAGTGCCTTTGGACCAGAATGTTCTATCCCGTTAATAAAAGGAGATACCAAATGCCAGACAGAACACTTATTTGCCAGGACTGCTCCAAAGAATTTGTCTTCACCGAAGGTGAACAAGAATTCTATAAGGAAAAAGGCCTTCAAAACGAGCCCAAACGCTGCCCTGATTGCCGTAAAGCAAAAAAGGCACAGTTTAACCGCAACAGACGCAGACAATCTAACTAAGAAAGTTTATTAATCTGTTAACGCCACTGCTAATCTGCGGTGGCGTTTTTGTATGCCTTTTCCAGATAAAAATAGATTTCACGCAGATTGCACAGATTTTTGAGAAAAGAGAATTCAGCCAATAAAGAAATCCTTAAGCTGCCCAGATTCAATTTATTGCTTCAAACTCTTGCTATCTTTTTTCCCTTTGAAGGTTATAGCAATCCCCATCTTCTTCTGAAAAATAGTTCCAAACAAAAAGTAAAAATGAAGAGAGCGATAACATACCATCTTTTATAGAGGGGAATTTCTTTGCGGGAGATTTGTGCGATAGTTTTTGCAGGCACAGGGTGGAAGGATTCAAGGTTTGTATTGAACAGCAGTTTTCCCCCCGTTTCATTTGCCAACCAAGAAAGCAGTGATAGGTTATAGCCATAATCCCTGGTTTCAATGGAGGTATCGGAGACCATAAATTTGCCTTTGGTGCTGTTCCCACTTTCTTTATCCGCTATTTCAAAGCTATAAGTTCCCGGTTCTGAAAGTTGCAGATTAATGATATAATCATCTTTTTCGCGTTTGAGAAAATCGGAAAAGACCTCTTTTTTATCTTTATCCATAATGCGAATTTGCGGATTTGCATTGAGACGACTTTGCCGAATCTCATTTTCATTGCGCAAACGGATCCTGATTTCCTCTCCCTGAAAATAGCTATTGTTATAAATGGCGGTATAGGCACCCGTGCTTTTATTACTAAGCCAAGTTAAACAATTGCTGATGAGTTTTGTATAGCCCTCTTCGCCACTTTGCATTTGCCAACGCCAAAGGTTTAAGGTGGCAAAGGCGATTGAATGAGCTGTTCCTATCGTTTGCACAACGATGGCAGGCGAATTTTGCGGATTATTGATGGTCGCTAAAATCTCAGTTCCCGGGCTGGCGGTTACATAATAATAATCCAAGGGGGGAATTTCTTTGGCGTTTAAGGTTAAGCTGTTGATCATAGGATAATTGGCTGCGGCAGGAGTAGGAACCAAAAAACCTTGGTAAGTAGCGGTAATATTGGATTTTTGAATAGGCAAAATATCTGCCAATTCGCTTACCGGAAAGCCCTGGTAAAGAATTCCAATTCCTTTCATAAAGGCATTATGGATAAAAGCAGCCGTTGCCGTATTTAGGTTAAGCATACCGTTATTGATGATAATGATGGCAGCCAAGTTATTGGTATCCAGTTTATTTACTAAGGTCTCACCGCTAAAAAGATGCCCATTTCTGTTCAGATAACTTTCTGCCGTCCAGCGCGCATTTGTGGCAATGGCATCCAAAGTAAATTTATTATCCCAGGCAGGTTTATCGGAAATGAGCACTATTCGCTGTTTTTCCGATAGCACTTCCATAGCCCCCGGAAAAATGTTGTTATTAATTTGGCTTTCACCTTGCAGAGGAAGAACTTCTACTTTCCAAGGGAAAAAACCGATGCTATTGAAGCGATGCGTAAAATCTATACTGGTAGTAACGCCGTTTTCCAGCTTTACTTTTTGCCGGGAGATGATTTTATCTGCCAAACTAAAACGGATTTCTGCATTACCACTGTAATTTTGCGCAGAAATCTCTGCCCTAATTGTATTGGGTTCATTTCTGTAAGCATAGCGATTATAACGCACATTGGCAATGGCAATATCCGGAGTGGGATTCACAGTGCTATCTGCCAAAACATAAAATGGACATCCTAATTGTTGAACAGAGCTTAAGGATTCATCTCGCAACCATCCATCGGAAGCCAGAACTATTCCTTCCAGATTTTGCAAATTTTTTTGCTTGCTCAGTTCTTTTAAGGTAGGAGCAAGCAAAGTAGTGTTGGCATCACCTTCTAAGCCATTGGCGAAGGTCTTGTGGATGACCTCATATTTGCTGTCGGAGAACTTATTCTCTATGTTTTGCATCAATGGCTTCAAGTGCTGTGCTTTGGTAACGGAATTATGCTTTAATTCCATACTTTTAGAATTATCTTCCAGCACCAGAATTCGAGGTGAGATATTTTTATGCTGCGTGTAATATAGTATCGGGCTAAGCAAAAGCATCAGCAATAGCGAGAGAGAGATAAATCTGAGGAGGAATAATACGCCTCTCCGCTTTTTTGCTATCTCCGGATTGGTCTGATAATTCATATATCCGGAAATTAACAGAGAAAATAGGACGATTAGAATGTATTTCAGCATTAAATACTGACCCTGATATAGCTTCCGATAGCCAGTCCTTTGGATTTATAACCTGGAATAAGCTGTTTGTAACTTTGCACTCCTAAGCCAATTTCACCGGTATTTGTATGGAGGCCAATAGAGTAACTTATGCGCCAAGGGTAATTCTTATTTCCAAATCCAATGCCAATGCCGAGAGGTAAAACTTTAACGGGCGAAACCTGTGCCGCAAGGGAAAGACGCCCAATATTGCTATTCGTGATGGAACTTTTCATACCCTGTAAATAATCCACGGAAAAATTTGCCTTCTTATATGTATAAAGCGCACTTAAACGCATCTCCAAAGGAAGTTCCGTAGAATAGGAATCAATATCTACCGTTTCAGTTGACGCGTCGTAGAATTCATCATCGATATTGGCTACATAAACATCATTGGCGGTAATGTGGATATTTCTTTCTTCGGCGGTAAGGGGCCAGGTAATTTTACCGAAAAGATTATCCAGCGTGAAACCCACTTCCAAATTGGGAGTAACATCACTTGCCAATCCGAGCATCGCTTTTTGCCCAAAACCACCAATGCCTGTTTTTAGAGAAATATCCTGCTGTAAATCCACTCCTTCCATTGAGGTATTGAAATAGCCATAAAATTCATCCATTTTCGCATTTCCTACTCCTACTAACGCACTTAGTGAAAAACCGGCACGAATATCAGGAACGGATTCTGGCAGAAAAGGAAGCGTATAATTTCCCATCCCAAAAGTAAGATCAACATAGCTTAATACATTCATATCCGTAGTGCTTTTATCAAATACATACAAAGAGTCACTATTACCATAAAGAAGCAAATCCAGATATCGTTCCGAAAGATTCAGTTTGCCGGTTATATGTAAGGAACTGGAAAGGACAATATTATCAAAGGCAAAACCCAGGATGCTGACATTGCCTTCTACCAAAGAACGCAGAGAACCATCTATTTTATTTAGAATCTTCTCCTTATCCGCTTCCTCCAATACATCTTTACTTACCACATAGTTATAAGTATCCAAATCCAAAGCGTTGTTATTTACACACAAACCCAAATTTGCCAGAGGAATCCAAAAATCTATTCCTTTCTCCGGTTTGATATTGGCAGGATTCCAGTAAGCGGCTTCTATTCCTTTCGCACGGAGCATATAGCTATCAGCAAAAAAGATAGATTTACCTGTGTTAAAACCATTTAGAGCAGTCAAAGCAAGCAGGCAGAAAAGCAGGATCAAACTATATTTTCGCATTTTAGTCCCCCTCAATCATAATATTGGCAGAAAGCATTCCTTTGATATGAATATAATCCCCACTGCTGGCATAAATGCTTACAGGCGCTCCTGTCTCTTCAAAACTAAAAGACCAACGCATATATACCTGCTCTGCCGTAAATACATTTAGCTCTGCTTTATCTATTTCCAGCCCCACATTCTGAAAACCGGGAACCTGATCACCGCTGTGAATGGTGGCTTCTTTCATAATAGAATAAGTATCGGGATTATGGATATCGATATTGGGAGTATTGCTGAAATATAACTTAGCAGTTGCTCCAATGGGAAGAGTATTTTGAATATCCAGATTTAAGGAAGCGCTCCTTGCATTATCCCTGATAGCTTCTCGATTATCTTCAGGGATAAGGAATTCCTGCTCTTCGTTTATAACAATCTCATAATTATGCAAAGTAAAAGTAAGCGGCGCTCTAATTAGATAATCTAAATGCATATTATCAGTTGGTTTCACGCTGCCTACGTTATCGCCGCTGTCTATCAAAAACTCTCCTCCGATAACCTGAATGGAGGTAGGCATAATTTGCAAAAGTTCTTGGATATTATCCGATAAAAGCATAGTCATAACTATAGGTCCATCTTCGGTGGCAGGGTCTATTTGGAACTCTTCTCCGTTTTCATCCAAAATATCAATAACGCAGCTTTCACCCTCTGCGTTAATGGCTTTCAGCTGCCCAGAAAAGGTTGCCCCAAACCCAATATAATTCTGCAAAGTAAGTTGCAGCGATGCCTCCTGCAGATTGATCGCATTATTTAACCCATAAGGATAATCAATGTTCAGAAAAGAATCTGAGTCCTCTAAAGAGACAGGATAATTATGCAAGCGACCTTTGAATTTCCCTAAACTGATCATTGAATCCGCTTTAAAATCCAAAGTTGCCACCTGCATTCCCGCTGGCATTGAAGGAGTAACCTGAAGGGAGATATGAAGCTGCGAAATAATTTCAGTGGAATTTGCCAAGCCCAAATGCATTCCTTGCAGATTGGTGGAATTCCAGTTTCCGGAGTTATCGGAATAGATGGTCAGATTTTGGCCATCCGGATAATAAATATCGGAGAATACAATTGCTATTTGCTGAACTCCAGGATCAATATCTCGTAAGCGGCTTTCAAAAATACCTTCGGCAATTTCTGCATAAGCAATTTCCAATGTTCCCGTTTGATCAAAGAAGGGGACATCAAAAGCATAACTGGAACCAAAAATGGGAATGCCGGGGACATTAACATTGGGGTTAAAAGGTAAATTACCAAATTCGTTAGTGGTTGCTTCACCATTGGCAGTTACCGTTAATACATCATTTTCGCCTAAAACAATGTTTACTGAATCCACCAAATCGGATACATAAAATAGTTCATTGATGAGCGGAACCTTCAAGTCAACAACCCAGCTTGGAAGCGTGGGTTTTTTAACTTCACAGGCACTTAGGAGAATTAAAGCGGTGATGAGAATGAGGTAAAACTTCTTCATATCAATATCCTTTGCTTATTATGTCTTTTCCTTATGTCTTTTTGCCAGATGGATAGAAAAATATCTCTGTCTGCCAAATAATATACTCTTTCTTAAAGCAAAAATCAAGCCGTTTTGCCATTTCTGCTTTATAATTTCTATAGATATGATAAGCGATTGTTACCCTTTGGCAAGTTTTTTCCCCATAACCGTTCTGGGAAGGCAAAATGTCCTTATCAAACTTCTCTCAAACACCTTATCGCTGCAATTGAAATATGGTAACTTTATAACTTGATGATAGGAAGGCGATAAGGATGTTTTAGTATCCAAACAAATATGCTACGCTTTTTTAAAACGCTCCGCTTATATATAATGCAGAATCAGCGCTCCCAAAAGCTCCTTTGGCTGGGGAAATTCAAACTATAGGGAAATTCTTCTTCTCCCGGTTATATGCCCATTTTTTGACAAGCCATCCGGGCTGCTTCCTGATGAGCATTTTTCTTGGTAGTTCCTTTACCGACTCCTAAAAGCTTAGTTCCCCAACGCACTTCCACTACAAAGACCTTTTTGTGTTCAGGACCTTGTTCCGCTACGGTTACATAAGTGGGTGGTTCCTGATTTCTGCTTTGCATATATTCTTGCAAAATACTTTTATAGTTAATTAGCTCATCTCGGTTAACAATCTCCTGATAATTTTCCAAGATGAAGCGATGAATGAATTTGCCGGCGGCGGTTATTCCATTATCCAAATATATGGCACAAATCAAAGCTTCCATAGTATCTGAAAGAATGGAAGATTTGGATGCGCCTCCGGCTTGTTGCTCTTCTGGACTTAAAAGGAGATATTTACCCAAATCGATGGCATTGGCTTTTAAAGTTAGATATGTCTCAGAAACGATTTTTGATTTCAACTTGGAAAGCTTGCCTTCCTGTTCGTCCGGATTTTGGGTAAACAGTTCTTTGCTGACAATGAATCCAAGAATGGAATCGCCTAAAAATTCCATGCGTTCAAAGGGAGAGGGTGTTTTATGTTCATCCAGATGACGATGCAAATAGGACTTATGCGTTAAGGCAGCTTTCAATAAAGTGGGGTCATGAAATGTATAATTAATTTTCTTTTGCAGCTGAGAAAGGGATTTTTCCCATTTTGGATACTGTTCAGTTATTTTTTTACTGTTAACATAATCCACAATCAGTGATATGATTGATTTCATCCTTTTCTCTCTCACAATCACCCACCCCGTTTGGCTAATTATAACTTCTAATTATAATTGCAGAATTATGACCTCCAAAACCGAGCGAATTGGAAAGGGCTATATTCACTTTATGATTAACTGCTTTATTGGGAGTGTAATCCAGATTACATTCAGGATCAGGATGCATCAAATTTATGGTAGGGTGGATGATACCCGTTTGGATTGTCTTAATGCAAACGATGGCTTCAATTCCTGCCGCGGCACCTAACATATGCCCAACCATACTTTTGGTGGAATTAATCTTCACTTTGTAGGCATAATCACCAAAGACGGTTTTGATGGATTGAGTTTCACCTTTGTCGTTTAAAGGCGTGGAAGTTCCATGCGCATTGATATAATCAATGTCTTCAGGGTTAATGCCGGCATCTTTTATGGCCATTAACATCGCTCTGGCACTGCCTTCACCGTTTTCTGTGGGAGCTGTAATATGATACGCATCTTCTGAAGCGCCATAGCCAACTAATTCCGCATAAATTTTTGCTCCTCTTGCCAATGCATGTTCAAGTTCTTCCAAAACAAGCAGAGCGGCTCCTTCGCTCATAATAAAACCATCGCGCTCAGCATCAAATGGACGGGATGCTACATGGGGCTCTTCATTATGAGTGGAAAGGGCTCGCATTGCTGAAAATCCACCCATCGCCAAAGGAGTTACAGCTGCTTCAGCTCCCCCGCTAATAATAATGTCCGCATCTCCATATTGAATAGCTCTGAGCGCAGTTCCCAAAGCATGATTGGCACTGGCACAGGCACTTACAATATTAAAATTTATGCCCTTAAAATTATGTTCTATGCTGATATGAGCAGCCGCAATGTTACCAATCATTTTGGGAATAAAGAAAGGGCTTATTCTACGCGGACCTTGAGTGTAATTCTTTATGCATTCTTCTTCAAAAGTCATTATTCCGCCAATACCTGCACCGGTAATAACCCCTGTTCTATCCGGATCAAATGAACCAGGAATTAAACCTGCATCCGCAATTGCTTCTCTGGCGGCTATCATTGCATATTGAGCATATAAATCCAGCTTTTTGATCTCTTTATGGTCAAAATGCTCTTCGGGATCATAATTCTTCACTTCGGCAGCTATCTTAACCGATAAGTTACTGGAATCAAATCTGGTAATCAATTCCACTCCAGAAACACCGTCAATCAGTGACTGCCAGGTTTGGGAAACATTATTGCCAACAGGGGTGATGGCACCCATACCAGTTATAACAACTCTTCTCTTGGACATATAAACCTCATTGCTAATTTATAGTTGATATGTTAAATGGATCATTCATACAATTCTATCTCTACCTTTTATCAAGGTATAATAATAATCTTAGAAAGGGTGGATACAATCCTGATCCAATTTAACTGATCAGGATTGCTCCACAACAGGAGAATGGGTATTTTTTACTCCAGTTTTTCCTTCAGATAGTCAATAGCTTGGCCAACGGTCTTCAGTTTATCCTGATCTTCTTCCGGAATACTGAGACCGAATTCTGTTTCAAAAGCCATAACGAGCTCAACTGTATCCAGAGAATCAGCTCGCAGGTCATCAATGAAATTGGCGGAAGGAACTACCTGGGATTCTTCCACTCCCAGTTTATCCATTACGATCTTTTTCACTTTTTCTTCAATATCCATTATTCCTCCTATTGTTATTGAAGTTCTGTTTACACTCTTGGGTATTTAGTGCATTGTTAAACCGCCATCTACGGCGATTGTTTGTCCTGTTATATAACTTCCTGCCTGTGAAGCAAGGAAGAGACATATATTAGCCACATCAGAAGGAGTTCCCATTTTTTGCAGAGGGATAACTTTTGCATATTCAGCTCTGATTTCTGGGCTTAAAGAGGCAGTCATATCTGTCTCTATAAAGCCAGGGGCAACGGCATTAACTCGAATATTTCTACTGCCAAATTCTTTAGCGCAACTTTTGGTGAAGGCAATAAGTCCGCCTTTGGAAGCGGCATAATTTGCCTGACCACTATTTCCCATGATTCCGATTACGCTGGCAATATTGATAATAGAGCCGCTCCGTTCTCGCATCATATATTTGAACACCTTTTGTGTACAGAGAAAACTGCCTTTCAGGTTTATATCCATAACTGATTGCCAGTCCTCTTCTTTCATACGAATAAGGAGATTATCACGCGTAATGCCTGCATTGTTGATCAGGCAGTCAATAGTTCCATTTTTATCGGCAATGTCGGCAAAGATACTTTCTATATTTTTGCCGTCGGTTACATTTCCTACATAACCGAAAGAACGAGAACCTTCTTTATTCAATTCGGATATTGCTTGTTCCACTGCATCGGCGGCAATGTCTATAATAATTACTTTGGCGTTTGCTTTTGCAAAAGCGGTAGCTATGGCAAAACCAATGCCGCGAGCAGCGCCAGTAATAACTATAACTTTATCGGTAAAATCCAGTTTCATTATTTCCTCATTAAGTTGTTTTGCATAAAAACATATTAACCTGTCACAGACACAACGGCATCTATGTCTTCATATTTGTCAATGGAAAAAACTTCCACCTCTTTATTTATATTTCTGATCATTCCGCTCAAAACCCTCTGGGGACCAAATTCTATAAAACGCTGAACTCCCTGCGAAATCATATATTGAACACTTTGCACCCAAAGAACGGGAGAAACAATTTGACGCGCCAGTAATTCTCTTTCTTCTTCTCCCTTGGTAACGGGGATTGCCGTCACATTGGAAATTACCGGAATACTGATGTCTAAAAAGTCAAATTGCTGCATTTCTTCTTTTAACCAGTCGCTGGCTTTAGCTATTAAAGGAGTGTGAAATGGACCTCCCACCACCAAAGGAATGACTCTTTTGGCGCCATTCATTTTGGCTAATTCACCGGCTCTTGCCACTCCTTCTTCCGTTCCGGATATCACTGTTTGGGAAGGAGTATTGAAATTTACCGCCTGAACTAATCCCACCACCGATGCCTGATTACAGATCTGAATAACTTGTTCCGGGTCCAAGCCAATAACTGCACTCATTCCAAAAGGAACATCCGCATTGGCTTTGATCATAAATTCGCCTCTTTTGTGCACTAAATGCAATGCCTCAGAAAGAGTAATCATTCCACAAGCGACCAAAGCGCTGAATTCTCCCAAAGAATGACCTGCCGTAAAATCCGGTTTTAGGTTACTTGCTTCCCGAAATGCCTTTAAGGCGGCTATACTATGAAATAAAATAGCGGGCTGAGTATAGCTGGTTAATTTTAGGATTTCTTCCGGTCCGGAAAACATTACATCCTTTAAAGTCGTATTATGCTTATCGTCAAAATTATCCAACGCTTCTTCCAAGGCAGGATACTTCTGCACAAAATCATTTGCCATTCCTACATACTGAGCGCCCTGACCGGGGAAAACGAAAGCTGTCTTCATAATTTTACCTCTTTAGTATAGTTGGAACTTGCCAAAGTCCCCTATTTTATTTTCCGGAAGATTTGCCTCCTCCGGATGCTTAATAGCGTGCTAAAATACTACCCCAGGTTAAGCCAGCTCCGAAAGAAGTTAACAAGATTAAATCGCCGCGTCGGATTTTTTGATTGCGAATTGCCTCATCCAAAGCTATGGGAATGGTGGCAGAGGAAGTATTTCCGTATTTTTCTATATTAACGATTACTTTGCTCATCGGCACTTTCAGCTTATCCGCCAAATTTTCAATAATGCGCAGATTTGCCTGATGAGGTATTATCCAATCAATATCTTCGGCAGTAAGGTTATTGCGTTTTAGCACTTCATCGGTAACGGCATACATACTTTTAATGGCACTTTTAAAAATTCGGTTGCCTTCCATATAGACAGTATGGAGGTTTTTTTCCACTGTTTCCTTGCTGGCAGGCATACGAGAGCCACCGGCATATTGGATTAAATTTTCTCCCTGGCTGCCATCGGCATATATTTTACTGTCTATAATCCGGGAAATTTCACTGGATTCGGCTCTACTAACAATGGCAGCGCCTGCACCGTCACCAAAAAGAACACAAGTATTACGATCTTTCCAGTTGGTGATTTTGGTGAGGATTTCCACTCCGACAACTAAAATATTTTGCACTGTTCCGCTTTGGATATATTGGCGGGCAACATCAGTAGCGTAAATGAAACCTGTGCATCCAGCGGAAACATCAAAAGCAGGTATGTCTTTCAAACCCAATCTTTTTTGCAAAATACAGGCAGTGGAAGGAAAAGGATGATCGCCAGATATGGTGGCTACAATTATTTGGTCTATATCTTTATATTTTACCGATGAACTTTCAATGGCTCTGGTAGCCGCTTCAATAGCCAGATCGCTGGCAGCTTGATTTTTATCGGCAATATGTCTTTCAAACATTCCAGTGCGTGTTCTAATCCATTCATCGCTTGTTTCCACGATTTTTTCCAGATCGAAGTTATTCAAAACTTTCTGGGGAACATAGCTACCGAAGGAAGAAAATTTAGCATAGTAATTGGGCATAATTAACTCCTCTCAAAATAATCGCGAGCGTGTTTTAAAAAGTCGGATTCGGCAATTCTATCCGCAAAGCGAACGGCATTTTTAATCGCTTTGGCATTACTGCGTCCATGTGCCACAACGGAAATACCGTTTAATCCAACCAATAAAGCACCGCCGTATTCAGTATGGTCCAGTTTATTTTTCATATACGAATAAACGGGATAGGATAGCAGCGAACCGATTTTGGCTATCCAGTCCTTATTTATCTGTTCTTTCAGTATTTCAAAAATAGAAAAGCCCACGCCCTCAACCGTTTTTAACACAATATTACCTACAAATCCATCGCAGACAACCACATCCGTGATCCCGCGCATTATATCTTTCCCTTCAATGTTGCCTGTGAAATTTAGGTCTTTATCGCTGCTTAACAGTTGATATGCCTCTTTTGTAGTGGCATTACCTTTGGCGCTTTCTTCCCCAATATTGAGTAGCGAAATGCGCGGCTTTGCTTCTTTAAAAAAATATTCAAAATACATACTTCCCAGTTTGGCAAATTGCACCAAATTTTCAGCCGTGCAATCTACATTGGCACCCATATCAAGTAATATTTGATGCCCTACCTGAGTAGGAAAAACAACTGCTATAGCCGGTCTTTGCACATTTTTTATTCTTCCATATATTAGTAGCGAAGCAGCCATAACTGCACCTGTGTTTCCTGCACTTACCGCAGCATCGGCAAGACCTTGTTGATGCAATTCAATCGTTTTCACCAGGGAGGAATCCTTTTTAGTTCTAACCGCTAAAGCAGAACTATCTCCCATTTCAATTCTCTGACTGGCGTTAACGATGCTTATCCGGTTGGGAGGATAAAAGAACTTGCCCAGTTCAGTTTTGATTATCTCTTCATTTCCCACCAAGATAACTTCATCACAGAGGTCTTCTTTGATAGCAAGAACTGCGCCTTCAATTTCCGGAAAAGGGGCATTATCACTTCCGAAAGCATCTACGGCAATGCGCACTTTACTCCTTTACGGTCAATATCTTTTTGCCATTGTAAGTGCCGCATTTTTCACAGATATGATGCGAACGAACCGGCTCTCCACATTTACCACAAGTGCTAAATTGCGGAGGAGTTAAAGCATCATGGGTTCTGCGTTTATCTCTACGGCTTTTGGAGGTTCTTCTTTTAGGAACTGCCATTTTTATTCTCCTTGATTTTCATCTTGTAAATATTACAAAAAAGCGCTCAACCAAGGGCAGCATTATCTCACTTTCCTTTTTTAACATTAAGCGCCATAGCATTATCCAAGTTTTGAGGATAAACTTAAATAATACCATTTTTGTCAATCAAAATATCTGCTTACCTATTTATCTTATTGTCTTTTATGCGGATAGGATACGCTGTCTGGTCTGTGAAAAAAACTTATTCCGGCGGCTGACAATTTTGAAAACAGTTCTGGCAGGAATCAAAGACAAAATGTGTCTCTTGCTGCATAGCTCAATTATCTTTATCCGTTTGGATGGCTTGCACGGTTAAATGACCCTTTTTAGACCTGTGCCTTCCAGCATAATTGCCGCACCTATTTTAGCTCTCCCTTTGTCTATTTTGGCGTTGAAAACTTCTGTCGCTTATCCCTTTTTTCTTACTATTCTCTTATCAACCTCTCCTCATCCACTCCTCCTTCTCTCCTCCCGCCCTCATCCTAAACGATGAGCGAGAGAGGCGGGGAAGAGGAGAAGTGCATAAGATAATGGCAGATAAGCAATATTCTATCTTTTGGCAAACAGGACTATAATTGCCTCTAACTTCCATACTGACAAGATAATAGTAATGAATCAGACAATAAATGAGTAGATCAAACCAATCTGTTTGGAATGGATATTGCATTATTTTTAAAGTATTATGAAGAAAATTTTTGTTATCCTTATTTGTCTGTTTCTGATGAGTGAATTTTATGCCATAGCAAGGCAAAACGATGCTTCCAAGCATCCTCTTTATGCCAATGACCTTGTAAAAATTAAGCTTAGTTCAGAAGCGGTGCTTCGCTCCCAATTGCCTTTAACAGCTTACGCTGAAAGTGAAAAAACCAACCTTAACGAGCTGGATCAGCTTTTTGCTCTGAATGGGGTTACTTCCATTGTCCGGGCTCATATTTCTGCCAAAGATAAAAACTGGGTTGCCAGAACGGGTTTTGATCGCTGGTTTTTACTCCGTTTGGATGGCAGCAAAAAGGTGGAACAAGTATTATCTAACCTGAAAAAAAATCGCTATATAGAAAAGGCAATTCCGGAATACTATTTCTCTTTGGACATTGCCCCCAACGATCCTTTGTATCCAAATAACTGGGGACACAATAATACAGCTCAGTTACCTGCTTATGAAGGCGATTCTCATAGCGGACCCGGCGTGGGAATTGTTGGTTTTGATAGTGATGCGGAACTTGCTTGGGATTATTCTCAGGTCTATGGAGATTCCACTATAATCATTGCTATTCTGGATACAGGCGTGGATACCGCACATCCTGATTTGCGACTGATAACTGGTTATGATTTTGGTGATAATGACGACGACCCAATGGATGATAGTTGGGAAGCGGGACATGGAACTTGCACTTCGGGAATTGCTGCTGCCATAGCCAATAATAATTTAGGGGTAGCTGGCATTGCTGGTGGCTGTAGTGTTATGCCTTTAAAAGTTGCCGACAGCGAAGGAAATTTAACTTATACTGCCGCTGCCAATGCACTTATTTATGCTGCCGATCATAATGCCAATGTAGTTAGTATGAGTTTTGGTTCGTCTTCGGAAGTGGGAGAAAATCCTGATATGGATAATGCCATCGAATATGCTTATGATAATGGAGTAGTGATATTTGCCAGTGCGGGAAATACCAATGGTTCCGATATGCAATACCCGGCTAAACATCCAGATATAATAGCAGTGGGTGCGGCAAGTCCTTCCGGAGAAAGAAAAAATCCTGCTTCTTCCGATGGAGAATTTTGGTGGGGTTCTACCTATGGTGCAAATCAACAAGATGCAGCCGATGCCATTGATATAATGGCTCCTACAATTCTTCCCAGCACAGATATCAGCGGAGAAAATGGTTATTCCAATGATGATTATTATATGTGGTTCAATGGAACTTCTTGTTCCAGTCCTTATGCGGCAGGGGTGGCTGCTTTGGTTTTATCAATGAATCCCGATTTAACTCCCGCGGAAGTGAGAACAATACTTACAACCACAGCTACGGATATGACAGAAGACACGGCAGAAGGTTGGGACAGATGGACCGGTTATGGATTGGTCAATGCCGAACAAGCACTCCTTTTAGCTAATCCGGGTATGCCTCAATGCCATATTGTATATCCTTTTAATAATACTGGTTTTGATCTGAACTCCATCATCAATGTTCAGGTTGCGGCTGCTGATTCGGTTGAACGCAGTGTAATGCAAGTGGGTTTTTATCTGGATGATAATACAGAAGCTGAATTTACGGACTTGGTAGCTCCCTATGAATGGACTTGGAATACAGCTGGTTATGCTTTAGGTATGCACATTATCAAAGCCGTGGCCATAGATAATGACAATAATCATCGCCAACATCAAGTTATCGTTTCTCTGTTAAATCCGGCAAATGATGGTTTTGAGAGTGGTGATTTTTCCGGTCTGAACTGGCATAATCAAAGCTCTTCACCTTGGACTGTGCAAAACGATGCTTATTTTTCAGGGTCTTATTCAGCGCGTTCTGGTTCCATAGACATAGGCAGCATAACGGAACTAAAGCTAAAAGTTAATATAACGCAAGAGGGAGACATCAATTTTTATCGGAAGGTGTCTTCTCTGACGAATGGCGGTTTTTTGCGTTTTTATATAGATGGAGAACTTCAAGGTGAATGGAGTGGAGAAAAGGACTGGTCTTTGATTAGTTTACCGGTGGAAATTGTTTTACGAACTTTCTCTTGGAAATATGAAAAAAATGCCAATGGAGCAGGAGGCGATGATTGCTGCTGGATAGATCATATTATACTGCCTGCCAACACACCTTATTTTTGGCCCCCCCAAAATCTTACGGCTGCAGGTGGTTATGGATTTGTGTTGATTTATTGGCAAGCGCCGGAAGCTGGAAATCCCATCAGTTATAATATTTACCGCAATGATGTGCTGCTAACTAATTATCCCTCCAACAGATATACGGATACCGATGTTGTTAACGGAACCTCTTATACATATAGAATTGTAGCTGTATTTGCCAATGGCGAATCGGAATCCACGGAAAGTCAAACTGCCACGCCAACTTCTGAAGTTATAACTGAAACAATAATTGGCGTTGGAACAACTGCTACATCCAATAATGGAGGTTGTCCCATCAATAATTATCGCAAAAGTTTGCATGGTCAGATGGTTTATACTGCCAGAGAACTAAATTTGCAGGGCGTTTTTGGTCCCACAAACATTACGCGTTTGGGTTTTTATGTAGATTCAGCACCGCTGTATGCACTGCCCAATTTCAAAATTAGGATAGCACATACAACTGCGGAAAATGCAGCGCAATGGCATTCGGAAAATCTGGTTGTTTGCTATCAGACAGATAATTACAGACCCGTAGCCGGCAATTATGATATGCTTACTTTATCAACTCCTTTTCTCTGGAATGGAATTGATAATATTGTTATAGACACGGCTTTTAATTTAACTCCGGCGACTTCTGCCTCCGGAACGGTTTTCTATTCTGAAGTTGCAAACGGATATCTTTATACTCGCAGTAATACAGCCGATCAGACAGATGAATTCACGGACGGAGTTTTAGTGACAGCTCGGCCTAACTTGAAGTTATCCATTTTAACTCAGCCGGAAATAACCCTAAACACCACTTCTCTTTCTTTTGGCAATGTTCTTGCTGGATTTCAAACAAGCAAAACATTCAATATCACCAATAGCGGAACGGGTTATTTGAGTGGCGAAATTACAATGCCGAATGGATTTTATCTTTCCGTCAATGGCGAACAATTAAATTCAATGACCTATGCCATTAATGCCGATAGCACCTCTGTTTTTACCGTTCTTTTCGCGCCCGATTCTCCCGGGGTTTATGATGGTAACATAGAAATTTCTCATAATGCAGAAAGTGAAACAAGATATATTATGTTGAACGCTGTTTCACTCATTGCTCAAACCACTCCGTTCATTGATGGCTTTGAAAACGGCTTCAGCAATTGGTGTTTTGCCAATGAAGAGCAAACGAATAAATGGTTTTTTGGCTCAACTGCTCCGCAAGCGGGAACCAATGGACTTTTCATTAGCGGCGACGGAGGCAATAATAATACTTATCTTACCAACAGAGCATCCATCAGTTATGCTTATAGAGACATTCAAATTCCGGAAGGAACCGAAAATGCCAAACTGCGTTTCTCTTGGAAATGCGTGGGAGAAGGAACAGGACCCTATTTTGATTTCCTTAGGGTTTTTTGTGTGGATCCCAATGTAATTCCGCAAGCGGGAATTATGCTTGGCAATGAACACCTCGGAGGAACTTTGAATCTTTCCAATGTTTGGAAGGAAGCCGATGTTGATCTTCCCCAAACAATCTCCGGAGGAGCCAAAAGAATCGTTTTTGCTTGGAGAAATGATTCCTCGGGAGGAAATCAACCTCCAGCCGCAATTGATAATATGCGCGTGCTTTTAAATAGCTATACTGATTATGCTTTCGTTTCCGATAGTTTAGCTACAGTTAATATTCCAGCCGTTTCCGATACTTTGGGGCATACATTTCACACCAATTTAATTATTTCTGGCATTACCAATCCCTCAGAGCATTTGTGGATTACTTCCGGTTTTGCCTCTCTCAATGAACCCTTTTCCGATACGGGATTGGATTTTACCATTAGCGGAGCCAATTTTAGCGGAGCGGAAATAACCTTTAATTATGATTGGGGCTATATTCCAAGTTATCTTGGCTATAAAATTGACGGAAAAGGTATATGGATGACTCATAGTGCGGATCCTGATTGGACTACTTCTACCGCTCATTTTACCATTCCCGTTTATTATGGAAACACCACTCAGATTTCTTTCTGTTTTCCGCAACAAAATAATTTGGTGTCGCCCTATCAACCCGATTTTACTGCGGCTCTGAATGATAGAAATAAAGTTGTTCTCTCCTGGAAAAATAACTTCGGAGGGGGCATTTCTTCGTATCAAATCTGGCGTGGAAGCTCTCATCTCCTCAGTTCAGCCGTTCAGGTAAGCGATTTTATTCCGGAGAGTGAAACCCAAGAAAATTATTATACTTATACGGATTCAACCACAGTGGCTTACACTCGTTATTATTATTGGCTGAAAATTACCAATATAGACGAATCAGCCGCTTTTTGGGGTTCGGTTTTAATTACCACTTCAAATGATCCACCTCTTCCACCCCCTCCGGAAACAGCTTTAATTGGCATTTATCCCAATCCTTTCAAACCGCTTGCTAAGATTGAGTATTCCATCAAAGCAGCAGGAAAAGTAGAATTTAAAATCTATAACTATAAAGGCCAGCTGGTAAATAGCTTTTCCCAGTCACATTCAGCTCCCGGCATCTATACTTACGAATTTAACGGCCATAACAGCAAAGGCAGGGACTTAGCCAGCGGACTTTATATCCTTTATATGAAAGTTGGCAATAAGACCTTCGTGCACAAAATGGTGAAGACAAAGTAAAGGCAACGAGGAAGTTAAAAATCTTCCCAAGGGCTATTAACTACCTCCTCAACACACCCTTATTGGAGCGTAGTTAAATGCTTGTGACACAGAGGAATCATTAACGACCCAGTAACGCATCCGTAACACTGCCGTTATGCCGCTACGGAAATGTAACTGATGCGTTACTTTGGCACAAAAGAATAGTGCTTGGGCTGAATATTGTTTAAACCGCTTGCATCTTGGCATTAAACAAAACCTGAGGAAGTAGTGAAATACTTTCCGCTTCGCTCTTTGCTGGCGAAATTGAGGCAAGGAAAAGAGCCAAAACCAAACATTTTTAATATGATAGCCACCCAAAATTGAGGCACTTCCGTAAAATAAATCGATTGACAGAATTGACCCTAAAGAAGAAGTATGATTCTATGAATAAAAGGAGTTTAGAATGGCGTCAACACTTGTTTTAGGATGTATGTGGGGTGATGAAGGCAAAGCTAAAATAGTTGACTACTTAGCTTCCCAGGCAGATTATGTTGTCCGCTTTCAGGGTGGCAGCAATGCCGGTCATACCATTGTTTATGAAAAACAGAAATATATCTTGCACACCATACCTTCCGGAATATTATATCCCAAAGCTAAATGTTTAATCGGGGCGGGTGTTTTGATAGATCCGGAGGCGGTCTTGGCAGAAATTGCCAACTTACAAAAAGCGGGTATCAGTTTTAAAAATCGCTTGCTCATTGATTTACGCGCCGGGATAATAATTCCTTTGCACAAACAACTGGACAGGGTAACGGAACAAAAGCTGAAAAAAGCCAAAATTGGCACCACCGGCAAAGGCATAGGTCCCGCTTATAGTGATCTCACTGCCAGAATTGGAATTCGATTGGAAGACCTTGCATACCCAGATTATTTGGCTGAACGCTTAAAACATATTTATGCTTATCATCATCAAAAAATCAACTCAGTGGAACTGAACGAACAAATTGCTGAACTGCAAACTGCTTGGAAATATTTAAAACAATATGCCGGTGATGTGGAAACCCTCTTGAACGAAATGGATGACGCTAAAAACATTCTCTTTGAAGGGGCGCAGGGAACTCTTTTGGATTTAAATTTCGGAACCTATCCTTATGTAACATCTTCGCGGGTGATGACCGATGCCGTTGGCATTGGCACTGGTTTTTCCGCGCGGCGTATAAATAATGTTTACGGAGTTTTTAAGGCATATACTACAAGGGTGGGAGAAGGTCCTTTCCCAACGGAAATTAAGAATGAAACGGCTGAAAAAATCAGAACCACCGGAAATGAATATGGTTCCACGACAGGAAGACCCAGAAGAATTGGTTGGTTTGATGGTGTGGCGGCGAAATATTCCGCTCGGATAAATGCTTTGGATTCTGCCGTAATAACCTGTTTGGATGTGCTGAAAGGCATAGAACAAGTTAAAATCTGTGTCGCTTATGAATATGATGGCAAATTATACAAAAGCTTAAACTTGCCTCCTTTCCTGCAAGGAAAAATTGAACCTGTTTATGAAAATTTCGCAGGATGGGATGTGGAACTTGGCAATTGCAAAAGTAAAAATCAATTACCTCAGTCAACCAGGATTTATCTGGAAGCAATCGAGGACTTTTTAGCCACGCCTGTTTCTCTTGTTTCGGTTGGCAGAGAGAGAGAACAAACATTTATCATAAAAGGAAAAAAGAGGTAACTGCAAATGCTACGACGCATATTATCCACCCTTATTTTCTGCCTGATGTTTGGTTTTTTACTGGCTCAAGCGGATTCATTATATCTACCTCAATTTGCCAGCCCCTATTATGATTCCTTCAGCAGAAATTATAATGGAACAACTGCTGCCGGAAGAGGTTATACTGGCGCAGCAATTTTAGGTTCAGCTGAAAATGCGTTGCTAAATCCTGCTTCGGTAATTCCGGACTCTGCATTGGTTTATCTGGAAATGAATGTGAAACCATCTCTGGAAGCAGTAGGATATCCTATGTATGCTAATTATGTATCATCCGCCCCTTTGGGTATGTTTGTCCTGAGTGCAAAAATGGGTGATAAATTATCTTGGGCCTTGCTATATAATAATCCCAAATCCATAACTCTAAAGGACTTTTCTTTTTACACCAATCAAGGACAAAGTATTTTGCAACGCTTTCCCACTTATAATCTACATCAAGCTACGGCTATGCTTTCTTATCATAATGGACCACTGCATTTGGGATTGAATCTGCACAATCAAATCCACTATATTGATGATCCCATATTTTTACGGACTTACGAAAGAATAAATGACTATCAATATAATTGGCGCATTCAACCCGGTATAATTTATCAGCTTGGTTCCACCAATATTGGCTTCAGTATGATGCCCGCATCTAATTTTGATTGGGATTTGAAATATGCCGTTTACGAGGCAGTTTTGCCTATGTGGATGACTGCTGGGGTGCAATTTGGCAAACCAGATTTAAGATTTGCCTTTGATGCCGAGTGGGAACAATGTAGTGATATATCCGATAGTTTTGATGATCGTTACACCTTCAAAGCAGGGCTGGAAAAGAAAAAAGACAATCTAATTTACCGTTTGGGTTATCATTACGCATCCAATGTCTATAGTGGAAATATCTATTTGGCTAAGAATTACGCTCTTCCTGATACTTCCAATGCTTGGGATTCGGTGCCGGAAACCGTTTATATTGATGATAACGCTCAGCATTCTCTCACCGCGGGTTTGAGCTATTATCATAAATATGGAGTTCTAAATCTTGCCATTATGCAAGTTATTTCCGGAAAAGTAACTAAAACGCAGTTAAACCTTTCGCTCAGTTTGTATTTGAAGTATATTTTCAGTAAAAAGGAACTCTATCTGTATGATTAGTCCCGAGGTTCAAATTCGGAAAATTGACAGTTACAATTTGCCCGAAATAGAAGAGGCAGTGGCTGCTTATTTCTCTGCTATCAATAGCCATAAACTTAGCCACAGTAAAAGGGTATTGATAAAACCCAATGCTCTGGGCGCTTATGCTCCGGAAAGAGCCGTAACCACTCATCCAGTTGTTTTGGAAGCAGTTATACGCTATTTTCTGAATAAGAAAAAAGAGATCTGGATTGGAGACAGCCCCGGTGGCTCTTTAGGTTTTGAAACAGTTTGGCAGAGCTGTGGATATTCTTCTTTGGCGGAAAAATATCCTGTGAAAATGGTAAATTTCTCCACTGCAGGTTTTCGGGAAGTTACTTTCGGAAAGCGAACCTACAAAGTAAGTGAAGCATTGTTTCAATGCGGAATAGTCATT
>JBDKSF010000098.1 GCA_039680785.1 Candidatus Cloacimonas sp. | reverse complement strand
CAACCCGTATTGTGACACGGGATGGTTATGGGATGCTCTTTATCATTATATCGGTTTGCAGTAGGCGACTATTTGCTTTGGATGCTAACAGAGCTATGAAGCGTTTGTATATGGAAGCTGTAACGGGTTAACTTAATGCAGAATAGCTATTTTTTTTGTCCAGACCTTTCCGGAAGCATTAAGAGACAGGATATAATTTCCATTGGCTAAAAGATTGCCTCTATCGTCTCGGGCATCCCACTGGACAGAAAAATTACCGCTATCTTTGGTTTCGTTTAAGATAGTTTTAACTCGTTGTCCTTTTATATTATACACTTGAATAAGAGCAACGGATTTGGATGGGACACCAAAGAAAATTTTGGCATCGGAATCAAGCGGATTGGGAGCGATGGAATGAAATCCTTCCAAAACAGGAATGGAAGGGGATTGACTGCCAGTATTTTGAATTTCAACTATAGCTGGACCGTAAAATGAATTGGTGCCATTGAAATCCACAATTTCCAGCCAATAATAATATATGCCGGTAGTGAGAACCTGGTCTGTATATTGGTAAATTCTTAATTGTGAAGTATTTGTAGCTGGTGTTAAATAGCCCAGGTTAATTGCGGAATCCAAATTTGATTGATTGGATCTTAAGATATTGAAGCCCATCACATTGGTTTCCGATTGGGTTATCCAAGTAATTTTAACGGAGGACATTCCGCTTTGAGAAGCAATAAATGAACTTAAAGTTACAGGAAGAGTATCATCGGTTCCTCTTCCAATATAGTAATAAGCATCATCTCTATTATTAGGAAAATTATGCGCCATAAAAGAAATCTCTCTTGGTTTTGCGGGATTCCAAATAGTATTTAGCGGTTCATCACTATTGGATAAATATAATTTTGGAAAGTTATGCACATTCCAGTTTAGACCATTATCTTCATCCTCATTCCAATTGAGGGTTATTATTTTGGTGCCGTTGAAATTACCCTTCAATATCCATTTACGGTTAACAAATGCGTTATTATTTTGGAAAGGAAGCGATTCAGCCATAAAATTATACATCAAAGTTCCGTTTTTGCTAATGGTTACCTTTTTGACATCGGGGCTATAAAAACCGTCTATGCCATCAGGAAGAATACTATTATTAATATTTCCTTCTATAAGTTCCATAGTGGACACTACGGTAATAGGATTGGTAAAAGTGATGCCAGCAGGATTATCAATTACAATATCGTTTACAGTATAAGAAGTTGGAGTCGGATTAAAATTTCCGGTAGATTGAGGAGTGCTGCCATTAAAAATATAATTACCGGTGCTATTATAATTTCTTGCCCCTACTTGCACACTTCCAGTATTGCCAGTAGAGGAAAAACCATCCTGATTTGCAGTCGCAATCGTAGAGTTATCTGCCATAGAAAAAGTCCCTGAACCAGTCCATGCACTTGTGATAATAAACAACCCAAAATCAAGAGATGTTTCGCTATAAACCGTTGCTGTATTTACAAGCGTAATATTTCTGCTCAAACTTATGCCGGCAGGATTATTAAAATCTATGCCTAAAACCTGATTTGGCATTTTCAATCCTGTAATTTGAGGTTCAGTTCCGTTATATATAAGGTAGAGTGAATTATAAGTTATGCTACCAGAACAATTCAATGATCCATCTAAACCGCTGGGATTAGCGGTGGCTATGATGCTGCCATAATTATTGCTGAAAGAACAATTTCCCGTTATTGAACCCTGACTGCCAAAAATTATTTTTCCGTTGGAATTCACATAAACATTACAGTTATTTGGTGGTAAGGAATTGATGATACCATTGACTTCCACAATTCCTTCATTAACAACTACCGAAGAATTACTGGTATTTGCAGTTACTTGCCCATTGATAGTTAGTTTTGAGCCATTATAGGTCTCAATTCTGCCAATTTTACAATCCACGCTTTCATTGATTATTAATGTTGCTCCTGAAACTAATTGTAAGGTTCCACTTATAACAAGCCCCCCTTGTATAGTCATAGAACTATGCATTGTTATGTTTTGACCTGCGATGTAAATTGTTGATGTAAAAGGAGAAGATGGCAATTGAGTGGCATTTACCCATTGTGAACCATTATAATATTCCCATAAATTAAGGTCTTCAAAATTACCACCCCATTTTGTGCGATAATCTCCTGTATTAAAAGAAAATAAATTAGGGGTGGCAAGGACAATGATTGCCACTACTAACAGCCACTTAATTCCGCTCATTTTTTTTATCGTAATTTTACTGTTAAACATAATATAACCTCTTGGCAAATTAGAATTTAGAAAGTATAAAATCCTCTGCAAACTGCAGGGAAAGCAAGATTTTTTTTTCCTGATTAAATGTCAACTCTTTTTATGGTTGACTATATAATATCTATTTGTTACGCATTATGGGCTCGGTGAAAAAAAGAGTTGACGATATTATCTATTTCAAAAATAAGGTAAAAATGGAGAAATATGGAATAAATGCGAAAGATTATTGTTGCTATAGACGGTCCTGCTGCGTCCGGTAAAAGTACAACGGCAAAATTACTTGCTCAAAAATTGGGATATGTGTATTTGGATACGGGAGCAATGTATCGTGCTTGTGCTTTGCAGGCAATGAGGGAAAATATTTCTCTTAATGATCTTTTCGCCATTTCTTCTATGCTGGAAAGGATAGATATTAAGATATCTTATGGAGAAAAGGGCAATACAATTTGGCTGAACGGTGAAAATGTTAGCGAGAAGATTCGCACTCCGGAAATATCTTCTGCTGCTTCTGCCATTTCTGCCATTCCCATCGTGCGTTATAAAATGGTAGATTTGCAGCGCAAACTTGGCAAAGAGGGTGGAGTTGTTTTAGAGGGAAGAGATATTGGAACATTTGTTTTTCCTGAAGCGGAAGCCAAATTTTTCCTGATTGCAAATTTGGAAGTTCGTGCTTTGCGTCGTTATAAAGAACTGCAGGAAAAAGGGATAGAAACAACTTTGCCAGATGTCTTACAGGAATTGAAAGCGCGTGATGAAGCTGATGCAGGCAGATCTTTGGCTCCGTTAAAACCAGCAAATGATGCAATCATAATAGATACCAGCAACTTGACTATTGAAGAACAAGTAATTAAGCTCTATGAAATCATCTGCTCCCAAATTGATAAGTTAACTAATGCTAAAACAGCAAGAAACGGTTTGTCTCAAATTCCGGAAATTTATCTGGCCCCCTATTCTGGATATTGTTTTGGTGTAAAACGCGCCATTCAATTGGCAAAAGAAACCAAAAATAGCAATAAACCTGTTTGGGCATTGGGAGAACTGATTCATAATCCGGGAGTGATTCAGGAACTGGAACAACAGGGAATTCGTATTGCTCATAATGTCTCTGAGCTAAAAAACAGCATTGTTATTATTCGCTCCCACGGTATTACAAAAGAAGAATACCAAATACTGGTAGATAATCACAATGAAATTATTGACGCCACTTGTCCTTATGTGCAAAGGACACATAGAATAATCCGGGAAATGGTGGAGGAAGATTACCCCATAATCATTTTTGGCGATAAGCAACATCCGGAAGTAGTAAGTATGTTTTCTTACGGGAATGCCAAAACTATAGTTCTGGGTGAAGATGAAGCTCTTCCTATAATATTTGAAAAAAAATTAGCATTAATTGCTCAAACTACGCAAAAAGTAGAAAAGCTTAAAGAATTGGTATGTAAATTGCTCCCTAAGGTAGCTGAATTAAGAGTATTTAATACTATATGTTTAACGACGATGCTAAGGCAGAATGCAACAGTGGAGCTGGCAAAAAAAAGCGATGCTATAATAGTGATAGGGGGATATTCAAGTTCCAATACCACTGCTTTAGCAAAACTGAGTGAAAAATATTGCCCTACTTTTCATATAGAAGATGAAAAGCAGATAGAAAATATTGATCTTTCCCAATATAAAAAGATAGGAATAACTGCCGGGGCATCAACTCCGGAAGAAATGATAGTAAGAGTTTATAATGTATTATTAGAAAAAAGCGGGAGCTTTGATACAATTAAAAGTATTAAAGAAATCCCATTGTTTAAGGAGGAATCATGTTAACACATGATCAAAACACAGTCGAAACTGAAGTAAAAGAAATGGAAACCAATAATCCTGAATTGGAGCCCGTTTTGGACATTAGTGAAGACACGATGTCAAAATCAACAGTTGAGGAAGAAGAAACACCCTCAATTGCCGTATCCGAAGAAATGTTAAGTAATGAACCCGAAACAAATGTTGCGGAAAACAAAGAAAGTGAAATTCCCGTTTCCCTAAAACCGGAAAAAGAACTTACTCAGGAAGAGAAAGAACATCAGGAAATGCTTTCTATGTATGAGGAATCATTTTCCAGCTTTAAAAAAGGTGAAATCATCGAAGGAACAGTTGTGGATATTTCCGATAAGGAAGTTCGCGTTGATATCGGATTCAAATCCGAAGGCGTAATTCCTCTCTCGGAATTTGCTTATAGTGGAATTCCAGAACCAAATTCTGTGATTAAGGTCTTTATTAGCGAAATTGAGAATGGCGAAGGCAAAGTATTGCTTTCCAAAAAGAGAGCCGACTATCTAATCAACATTGAACGCATCAAGAATGCTTATGTGAATGGGACTTCTTTGAGCGGAGTAATTCGCCGACGCGTGAAAGGTGGAATGATTGTAGATATACTTGGTATTGAAGGTTTTCTACCTGGCTCGCAAATGTCTTTAAAGCCCATTCCCAATTTGGATCAGTTTATTGGTAAAGAGCTTGTTTTTAAAGTTGTAAATATAGATGAAGAACACCATAATATAATTCTTTCCCGCCGGCAAGTTTTGGAAGAAGAAGCGGAACAGAAAAAGCAGGAACTGCTGAAAAAGATTGCGATTGATTCAGAATTGGACGGAGAAGTAAAAAATATCACTCAATATGGCGCTTTTATAGATTTAGGCGGAATTGATGGTTTATTACACCTTTCCGATATGAGCTGGGGTAAAATTAACCACCCTTCTGAAATGCTACAGATTGGAGATAAAGTAAAAGTAAAAGTAATCAATTTCGATCCTGAGACCAATAAAATATCTCTTGGATTGAAACAATTGGTGCCTCATCCTTGGGAAAATATTGAAATTAAATATCCCGAAGGAAACAGAGTAACTGGTAAGGTTGTTAATGTAAAATCCTTCGGTGCCTTTGTAGAACTTGAACCCGGAGTTGAGGGCTTAGTTCATATTTCAGAAATGAGCTGGACAAAAAAGATTACAGATGCGCGGAAGTTTGTGAAAATAGGCGAGACCATCAATGCCATAGTTCTGGAACTCGACAAGGAAAATAAAAGAATATCTTTGGGAATGAAACAGATGGACCCCAATCCTTGGCTAACAATTGAAGACCGCTATCCGATAGGGACTATTCTTACGCGCAAAATAAAAAGTTTGACGGCATTTGGCGCTTTTGTGGAGATTGAAGAAGGGATTGATGGTTTGATACATATTTCGGATATGAGCTGGACAAAAAGAATCTATCATCCCCGGGAAATTTATAAGAAGAATCAAGAAGTGCAAACAATTGTTCTCTCCATAGACAGAGCTCAACATAGAATTGCCCTGGGTGTAAAACAGCTGATTCCTGATCCCTGGGGAATATTAGACCAAATTTTACCGGTAAATACGGAAGTAAAAGGTAAAATCAGCAAACTAATTCCCAAAGGACTTCTTGTGGATGTTCCTATTAATGATGATGTAGTGGAAGGATTTATTCCGATTTCACATCTGGCTATTCCCAAGCTTGAACATAGTGATGACGCTTTCCATATTGGTGAAGAACTACCCCTGAAAGTGATTGAATTGGATATGGAAAACCGACGCTTGATCCTTTCCGTGAAGGCATTTTTCTTCTCCCGCGATCCTAAATTGCAGGAAGAGTATATTGCTTTGCATGAACAGTTTATACGCGATAAAGTTGCCAGACAACAGAAAAAGAAACAAGAAAAAGATTCTCGTGAAAAGAAAGTAACCGAAAAAAAGGAAACGGAAGAAAAAACGGAGATAGCTTCGGAAAACGATACTGTTGATGAAATGGCGACGGAAATGGTTAAAGAAGTTATAATACCAATAGATTCAGACGAAGTAGTCCAAATCACGGAACCTGAGATGAAAGCTGATTTGGAACATGAAACAGAAGAGTCCGCAGATAAAATAAGCCCAGAAACGGAAAATAGCGCGACAGAAGAAGAACCTAAGGATATGGACAAACTCGAACCAGAAATTAAGGAAGAGATAAATTCTGAACAGGATGAAGCTACATTAAAGGATGAGGACTCCTTCAAAGAAGAATAAACTAATCTGATTATATAGCTTACTTCTGATTGGAACGGAATAATAAATAAATGCGGTTTTAGTAACCTGACGGGTGTTTGTGTCCTTGTTTCTGAAAACAGGATTATTCTCCTTTAGCAAAAAGGGAGTATGAGATAGCTCTGATTGCTCATAATGAAAGAAGGACACAATATCCTAAGAGCGGATTACATATAGGAAAAGTATCATCTTATCCTTCTAAGGCAAAATTATGGATCAGATAAAAGTGCTTAAAAAGAAAGAAGTGAGTTCAATTTCCGAGACGATTTTAATGCTCTACGAAGCAATAAGGTAATGAGATTTACTCCCCAAGCGATAATTATCCTTGAGATTCCATTATTTTTAGAATTTTTGGGGCTACATTCATACCAAACAAATCTGGATGCTCTGCCGGTGGTTGAAAAGCAGTTATAGCTGAGGGAAAATCTTTAGAATCAACTGGTAACAGAAAATTCCATCCACTTTGGACTGTCTCCAGCCATTCTGTTTCCGGACGCAAAGTTACGCAAGGTCTTTTTAGAATGTATGCTTCTTTTTGAACACCACCGGAATCAGTAAATATCATTTCCGCATTTTGCATCAACATCATAAAATCCAGATATGCTTGGGGTTCTATATAGCGAAGATTAACAAACTGTTTATCATGCATCTTGCTTAAAATATTGCGAGTGCGAGGATGAACGGGGAAAATAATATTTTTCTGCAACTGGTTCAGACCTGTAAGAATCTGTTGCAGATTTTTAGGATCATCTACATTATAGGGTCTATGCAAAGTAAGCAGACAATAACTTTCCGGAGCTAATTTTAAGTGAGACAGCACTTGGGATTCATTTTTTGCTTTTCTCATTCCAAAAAGAAGTGCATCCACCATTATATCTCCCACAAGATATGTTTTATTTTGTAGTCCTTCTTTATTCGCATTTTGCATTGCCGTTTCAGTGGGTGCAAATAAAATATCACACAGGTGGTCTGCTACGATGCGATTTATTTCTTCTGGCATACTTTTATTGAAACTACGCAGGCAGGACTCTATATGAGCTGTTTTAATGTTTAGCTTAGTTGCACATAAAGCTCCTGCTAAAGTAGTATTTGTGTCTCCATAAACAACTACTAAATCAGGGCGCTCATTTTCCAAAACTGGTTCCAGAGCAGTTAATATTGAAGCTGTTTGCAATGCCTGACTTCCGGAACCAACCTTCAGGTTATAATCTGGAGCTGGAATTTCCATATCGCGAAAAAAGACCTCATTCATTTGCGGGTCGTAATGCTGACCACTGTGAATAATTATTTCCTGATGGCGTTTTCTAACTTCTCTGGAAAGCGGAGCCAGTTTTATAAATTGAGGTCTGGCACCAACAATTTGAACTATTTTCATAAAGAACATCCTTCCTTATTTACCAATAGTGTCATTTTATCTAAAATAGAAAAATGTCAAGCACGAAGAACTAAGGTTATGAGAAAAAAGTTTGCTAACAAGAGAAGGCAGATATAAAATATTTGCCTTATTTCTAAGGATGATTATATTGTCAAATAGAACATAATGGCATACCGCCAAAAGGAGAAATAATGAAAAGGTTGTGTTTAATCAGCATATTGTTGTTCTGTTTGTGCGTAATAGGCGCAGAGACGAAGAAAGCACAAGTTACTAAAGATGCTCGAGATACAGGTATGGGTTTTCAATTTGGAACTGTGTCAGGAAATGGTTTTGCTTATCGTAACTATTGGCAAAAAAGTGGATTCCAATATGTTTTAGGAGGAATGACCACCGGTTCCAAAGATATTGATTATGATGTTTACGGTTATTATAGTGGCGCTTCAGAAATAACTAAAACAGAGAAAGGACGGAAAACTACTATTAGTTCTTCTTTGAATTATCTGCATACTCTTGCAAATAATGATATAGGCAGATTTTACATCTTTGGTGGCGGCTCAGTACTGTATTCCTTGATTAGGGAATATGAAGTAGATTATCGGTTGTCATCCAATGATCATTATGTGCGAATTATGGACCAACCTGAAAGGAAAAAATGGGGTGACAAATACAATTATTATTTGGGCTTTGGATTGGGTTTTGATTTTCAAGTGGGGCAAAACTTCCACTGGGTTGTAGAATTACCTCTCACTATTGATGAGGACAGTGAAATTATGATGTATATTCCTCAAACTGGGTTATACTACTTTTTCCGCTAATTATAGAAAGAGCCCGGTTTTGTTAACCGGGCTCCATTTATGCTTTTAATATTTGGCTTTTAAGCTTTGCTAAACCTATTCTCCAATTATTTTGATTAAGACCCGTTTATCACGCTTACCATCAAATTCGCCATAGAATATCTGTTCCCAAGTGCCGAAATCCAATTCACCATTAGTAACGGCAATAACAACTTCTCTTCCCATAATTTGTCTTTTCAGATGTGCATCGGCATTATCTTCAAAACCATTATGGTGATATTGGGAATAGGGCTTTTCCGGGGCTAATTTTTCCAGCCAGGTCTCAAAATCGTTATGCAATCCCGTCTCATCGTCATTGATGAAAATGGAGGCAGTAATGTGCATAGGATTAACCAAGCAAAGGCCTTCTTGGATACCACTTTCGAATAAGGCATTTTTTACCTCTAAAGTGATATTTAGATAGTCCCTGCGTTTTTCAGTTTTAAGGTGCAGTTCTTTCCTGTAACTTTTCATAGACACATTGGCAGAGAATCAAGGTAGGCAGACATCTGCGTTGGGCTATCAAAAATCATATCCGCGCCTGCATCCTGAAGGTCTTTTTTGCTGCTGTAACCCCAAGCAGCTCCGATAGCTATCATTCCTGCATTTTTAGCAGTTTGAATATCAACGATGCTATCACCCACAAAGGCACAAAATTTGGGCTTTACTTTCATTTTGTCTGCCAGCTCCAATGCCAATGTGGGGTCTGGTTTTCTGGGCTTATCTGGCTCTTCACCGCTATAAACGCCAAAAGGATTTTTTGTATGGCGGATCATAGCTCCCCGGAAGAAGTGACGGATCATCTTTTTTGTAAAATAGTGTGGCTTATTGGAAAGGATTGCTAGTTTCATTTTACGCGCTACGGCAAGCTGAATTAAATAAAGCACACCTGAGAAAATATTAGTATGCAGATACCAAGCAATATCGTAGTTATCCCAGTATTTTTTGGCAAGCGCATTGATATTTTCTGGAGTCCGCTTATTTTCCGGCAAAACTTTTCTTGCCAGTTCCATTTGACCATCTCCTATAAAATGCTTATAGGCATCAACAGGATGTTCTGGATAGCCAAGTTCTTTTAAAGCAGCATTCATTGCATTGGCGATATCTGTAATGCTGTCTATGAGGGTGCCATCAAGATCGAAGATGATGGCTTTGATTTCAGGTTTAGTGCTCATATTACACTTCCTTTTTATTTATTTTGTTTTTTTTTAAGTTATTGGTTTACACTGGATATCCTCTAAATTGGCAATGGAAATATGAGGATAGGGAATTTCTATGTTTTCTTGTTTAAATCTATCTTTAATAGCTATCATTAAAGAAGTTTTCAAATTAGAATAATCTTCTTTCTTAGCCCAAACTCCGAAAAGTAAGTTAATTCCGGAATCGGCAAATTTATCAACCAAAAACATTGGAGCAGGATCTTTCAATGCCATTGGCTCTGAAGTAACAATATCTAAAAGGAGATTTTGAACTTTATTTACATCATCATCATAGCTAACTGAAACATTAATATCTACGCGTCGGACAGGGTATCGCGTTATATTAGTGACTTCGGTTTTTATCATCGTTTCATTGGGAACTCGGATATATCGGTTGTCAGGTGTCTTCAATTTTATAGATAAAAGATCTATTGACTCAATAGCGCCAATGTTATTGCCCACTTGAACTACATCACCTATCTGAAAGGGCTTTTCCGAGATCAAAAAGATGCCGCTGATAATATTGGAAAAACTGGTTTGGGAAGCAAACCCAATAGCTACTCCAAAAATACCTGCAGCGCCTAAAATAGCTGATAGATGAAATCCAAATTCATTTAATAAAGTAATGAATAGAACTAATATGGCTAAATAATATACAGTTCGGACTACTAATTGTTCGCTTTGCGGAGATAGACGGTTTTTAACTATTTTTCCAGTTATGGTCTTGATCAATCTCACCAGCGGTATTCCAACCAGGAGAATCAGAACGACTCTTATTGTTAAACTTATTCTTTCCGGCGTAATAAAATCATCTGTCAGTTTGCCGATATTAATGGCTAACAGCATTTTTACACCTCACTTATCTTTTTGCATATCCTAAACATATTATAATCAATTTTGGAGATATGTCCAATTATTTTTTTACTTTTGGACACTTACAATATACTTATTATTTAGAAGTTATGTTAATTCTGCCAAATATTAAACTGCTGATCGTCTTAATATGCTGTCGCACAATACACATAGCAAGTTTCATCATTCGGAAGAGCAAACAGGTTTATTTTATGCAAATTGTATTCCGAAAAATTACTTTTATTCAAATTGAACTTTAGGAGCTGTCTGTGCGGCTTCTTCTGCCTGGAAGAATTGAAAGGGTTTAGCTTTAATAATGCTTGCAATAATGTTATTAGGGAAGGTAACAATAAGCTGATTGAATTTTTTAGCTGCATCATTATAACGCATTCTTTCAGTTCTAATCCGGTTTTCCAATCCTTCCAATTGTGCCTGAAAAGTGAGGAAGTTTTGGTTTGCTTTTAGTTCCGGATATCGTTCCACTACAACCATCAAGCGCGAAAGAGCATTACTTAAGCCAGCTTGACTTTGTTGAAATGTCTGAAATGCTTGAGGGTTAGTTAATGCTTCAGGAGGAAGATTTATATTCCCACCAATTTTAGCGCGGGCTTCGGTTACCTGTGTTAAGGTTGATTTTTCAAAATTCGCAGCGCCTTGAACTGTTTCTACCAAATTTGGGATCAGGTCATAGCGAGTTTGATAGATATTCTGCACTTGAGCCCAGGCAGTTTCTACATTTACTTTCTCTTTCTGAATGGCGTTGTAGCGTCCGATAGACCATCCTGCCAAGATTATAATCAGCAGAACGATAACGAGTAAGACAATTAATCCTTTCTTCATTTTATCTCCAAAATTTATTTTGGTTCATTTCTGGAAAAGTGCATAAGCTGTCCAGAATTTTTTTTGTTTTCATTATAGTGTTTTAAATAAAGGACTGCGAAGACGGCAATAGCCCTTAATTTGGCATAGAAATATGTTTAAAATAATTCAACCAAAATCCACTAAGGGCATCTTTTTCAATTTAACCGCTACCTTGCCTTCGATATATAACTATCTTACTGTCTCATAATAACATATAAGAATGTGAAGAAAACTTAACCTTCACTTTATAAAATCTTAACAGACGCACAGTATAATCATAGTAGAGGCGAAAGCCAAAAGTAAACAAAGGAGAAAAAAATGACAAGAAAGAAACTTATGTTGAATCTGATTTGCCTGGGATTACTTTTTGTCCCAATGGCTATGAATGGTTTAGAAACAAAGTTAAGTGGAGAATTTTGGGGGCGTTGGCTTGCTGAAATTGCTAAAAGAAAAAATGCTACCGGAAATTATGAAAACAAATTGGTGAATAATTATCTCTCTTTGGAAAGAGGTTACTTAGGTTTGGAAACCAAATTTACTGAACAAGTAAAAGGTCGTTTTACGGTTGATATCTATACAACTGACAAGACCTACGAATATCAGTCATATTCTTTAGAGGATAGCACATTAACTGCTTCTACAAAATCTGGCAGCATAGACGGAGCTGGGCTGAAAATCAAATATGCTTATGTTGATTTTGGTGGTTTTATACCCGTAAAAGATATGACCTTAACCGCAGGGATGCAAAAAGTATATTTCGGTAGTATTTATGATTGGAGCTATACATTAATAGGCAAAGCTCCTTCCGATGAACATAAAGTGGCCAATTCGGCTGATTTGGGCTTAACTTTAAACGGTTATTTACCTTCCGGATATGGAGAATACGCTGTTGGTATTTATAACGGCGAAGGATACAAAAAAGTAGGTGCCAATCTAAAAGACAATACTGATTTTGCCTATTTAGGTAATTTGCGTGTTACCCCCATAACTGGTTTAACCGTCGGTGGTTCATATATGTATAACACAGTGGGAAGGGAAAAGGATTTGAATGGAGAAGCCAATAATTCTGCCTATGAAAAACAACAATTAATGGATGCTTATACACGTTTGGCTTATGGACCGGTTGATTTGAATTGTGAATATATAGTTAAAAATGTGGATTTTCCCAATATTACTGATAGCAATAAAACTAAAAAATACACTGCCACAGGCATTTCTATTTTTCCTTGTATCAATTTGAAGGAGTATTTGCCTTATGACCTTCAAATAGTTGGCTGTTATGATCTTTGGGACGAATCTGATCGCTTAGTTTCCGATAAAGCCAGGAATAAACTTGCTGCTTCCACCATTGGAGTAAATTATAATTTTATGCCTGACGAAACAGATACTCCTTCCATGCAATTACAGCTAAATTATACTGACAAAAGATATGACGAAGATAAATCCCATAGTGACTATGCAAATGGGAAGCAAGATTCCTCCCAAATCAATTTGCAGCTTAAATGGAAGTTTGCCAATACACTATAAAATAATAGGAGAAAAAAATGAAAACCAAAATCTATATTATCGCCCTTGTATCAATGATAATTGCTGCGTTAAATTTATCCGCAGCAAGTAAAAATCAGATTACTTGCACTGGTTCAACAACTGTTTTACCGATCGCTCAGGCAGCAGCTGAATCCTATATGGATAACCATCCGGAAATAAATATTTCGGTTCGCGGAGGAGGTTCAGGAGTGGGAGTTGCCGCTTTGCAAAATGGAACTACCGATATTTGCAATTCCAGTCGGCCAATGAAGTCCAAAGAAATTTCCGTCGCAAAAGCAAAAGGCATAAATCCCGTCGCTTACGCCATTGCCAATGACGCCATCAGCATTATTGTGCATACAAATAATCCCATAAAAGACATAACCATCCAGCAGATAAAAGATATTTACACAGGTAAAATAAAGAACTGGAAAGCGTTAGGTGGACCTAATCTACCGATTGTAGCTGTTTCGAGGGATGTTTCTTCCGGCACTTTTGAGGTCTTTAATGAAAAAGTTTTAGCGGGAGCAAAAGTTGAAGGTAGTGCACAATTACTTGCTTCCAACAATGCCGTCTTAAGTGCAGTCAGTAATACACCGGGAGCCATAGGTTATGTGGGTTTGGGATATGTAAATGAGACCGTAAAACTATTAAGTGTGAACAGAGTTATCCCTGCTGTGGCATCAGTAAAAAATAATTCTTATCCTCTTGCTCGCAAGCTATATATGTACACTAATGGCAATGCCAAAGGAGAAGTAGAAAAGTTAATCGGATTTATTCAAAGTGAAAAAGGACAAAAAATCGTGGAAGAACAGGGCTTCATAAACATTAAATAAAGAACGGAAACATAAGGGTAGGGAATTCACCCTGCCCTTTACATTATATTATTAAGGGAGTCCTAATGAATAAATACAAGGAAAAAGCATTTCAAACAGTTGTTTACATTGCCTCATTATTGACCGTTTTTGCTCTTTTGGCATTGATATACGGTTTATTTAATGAGGGATTGCCGTTTTTTGACACGGTCTCAATAAAGGATTTTATTTTTGGTAACGGTTGGTATCCGACTAATTCAGAACCGGAATTTGGCGCCTGGACACTTATTATTGGCTCATTTTCTGTAACGATAGGTGCCTTATTAATAGGCATTCCTTTAGGTTTGGGAAGTGCAATATTTATTTCTGAAATAGCGGGAAATCGTTTAAGGGAAATAGTTAAGCCCATAATAGAACTTTTAGCTGGAATTCCATCTGTGGTTTATGGTTTGTTTGGTATGTCTTTTATAGCTCCATTAACCAGTAAATGGTTGCATTTAGATACAGGTCTGAATGTTTTTTCCACCTCTTTAATTTTGGGGCTGATGATTATTCCGATCATAGCCAGTATGAGTGAGGATGCGTTATCTAATGTCTCCAAATCTATGCGAGAAGCATCTTTAGCTTTGGGATCCACTAAAATGGAGTGTGTTTTCAGAGTAATCGTTCCCGCAGCCAGAAGAGGAATAATCGGAAGTATTTTACTTGGTTTGGGTAGAGCGATTGGAGAAACAATGGTTGTTTTAATGGTTTCAGGTGGCAGCGCTCAAATTCCCAAAGGGATTTTTGATTCAGTAAGACCCATCACCTCTACCATAGCAGCCGAAATGGGAGAGACAGTTATAGGCAGTTTACATTATCAGTCATTATATGCACTGGCTATCTTACTATTTATCTTTACCTTTCTCTCCAATTTAATAACCGAGATTTTCATCCTAAAAAAGAGTAAAAATGAATAAACGCAAATTCTATAACGGTTCAGGGGTCACAATTCTTACTATTTTAGTAGGAGTAACTATTTTGGCGTTGGCAATATTCTTAATTAGAATATTTTATTTAGGTGGCTCGGCTTTAAGCTGGGAATTTATTTTTACGGCTCCCAGAAACGCGATGCAGGAAGGAGGCATTTTTCCTGCATTAGTAGGAACTTTTTGGCTTACCGTTATGGCAATGTGCATCACCATTCCATTGGGAATTTTAACGGCTATTTTTTTAACCCATTACGGTAAACCGAGATGGCTGGTAAAAATAGTGCAAACTGCAATTGATACTTTGGCAGGGACGCCGTCCATTATTTTTGGCTTATTTGGCATGGCTATCTTTGTAAACCTTCTGGGGTTCAATGTTTCGCTTATTTCAGGCGCTTTAACTTTGGCTGTTTTAGCCCTGCCAGTATTTATCAATACTTGCATAGAAGCCATAAAAAGTGTTCCTTCTGATTTTTTTGAAGCATCATTAGCTTTGGGAGCAACGAAAAGACAGACCATAAGCAGAATTGTTATCCCAACCGCCTTACCTAACATTTTGACCGGTATTATCATTTGCATTGGCAGAGTTGCAGGCGAAACAGCCCCTATAATGTTTACGGCGGCAACATTTTATACGCGGCGTTTGCCCAATAGTTTGGGTGATGATGTTATGGCATTACCTTATCATATTTATGCTTTAATGACGGAAGGAACCCATCCGGAAACCCAGATTCCCATTGCTTATGGAACAGCGGTTGTTTTATTATTGATGGTTTTAAGCATTAGTGCCGTAGCTGTAATTATGCGTTCCTCTATTAGGAGAAAGAGAAAATGGTAAATGAAATCTTAACTACAGAAAATTTAAACTTATGGTTCGGTAAGAATCAGATTCTTAAAAATATCAATCTTAGCGTATTAGATAAAAAAGTCACCGCCATAATCGGACCTTCAGGTTGCGGCAAATCAACTTTGTTGCGTTGTTTTAATCGGATGAATGATCTGATCCCGGAGACCAAAATTGAGGGCAAAGTAAAACTTTTAGATTCAGACCTTTACGCTTCGAAAGCGGATGTTACTGAAATTCGTTCCAAAATCGGAATGGTTTTTCAAAAGCCCAATCCCTTTCCCAAAAGCATTTATAAAAATGTTGCTTACGGACTTCAGATTCAGGGAAAATATAGTAAAAGTGAAATAAACGACAGAGTTGAACAGGCATTAAAAGCTGCCTGGCTTTGGGATGAAGTTAAAGATCGTTTAAATTCACCTGCTTTAGCTCTTTCCGGGGGCCAACAACAACGACTTTGTATTGCCAGAGCCCTTGCCAATAAACCAGATGTTCTTTTATTGGATGAACCGACATCGGCTTTAGACCCTCAATCGACTGCTAAAATTGAAGAATTGTGTTTGGAATTGCAAAAAAATGTTTGCATTTTAATCGTCACTCATAATATTGCCCAGGCAGGCAGAATTTCACATTACACTGCTTTTATGTATCTGGGTGAATTAGTGGAATATGGGCCTACGGAAAAGGTTTTTACCGTTCCCAAAGATAAAAGAACCGAATCCTATTTGACAGGTGTCTTCGGTTAAAGAATAAATAAGGAGAAATAATGCTGAATGAAAGAATCTATGAATTAAAAAAAACATTGCTTGAAGAAGCTGGACTGGTAGAAAAAATGGTCGTTTTAGCTATGGAGGAATTGGTAAATTTCGGAAAATCGTATCAGGAAGAAGTAAATACTTTGGAAAATAAAGTTAACAAGATTGAAATTGACTTGGACGATAAATGCTTAACTTTGATTGCGTTAAATCAACCGGAAGCCAAAGACCTCAGGCAAATTTTGATGATTTACAGAATCAATAATGACTTGGAACGCTTGGGAGATCAGGCAGTTAATATTGCTGAAAGTGCAGCGCATCTAATGGGCAATCCCGTTTTACAATTAATACCTGAACTCTTTGCTATGCAGGACTCCGCTTTGAAAATGTTAAAAGATGCCCTAACTGCTTTTACCACAGAGGATAATGTTCTCTCACACCAAGTTTGTGATGCAGATAATGTAGTTGATGATTATAACCGCAAAATTTATAGACATTTGATAGAACTAATCCAAGCAAATCCTTTACAGACAGACCTTTATCTCCATATTTTACGCATAGCCAAAAATTTGGAAAGAATTGGCGATCTCTCTACCAATATAGCTGAAAACACTATTTTTCTTGCTCAAGGTAAAGTTATTAAACATAATATAGACAAAGAATTTGATTAACTCTGCCGTAGCCAAACTGTAAAACTTGGGTTGTCATAGTTCAATTCGTTACCTATACGAATGAACAAAGCTTTTTCTGGAGGGCAAAACAAGAATGAAATGCTTTCTTGAATCTGGCACAAAAGTGTTTGCCCGCCAATTTTCTCAACCACTTTATAACAAGGAAAGTTATGAATGCCTAACTGATTGATTCTTAATCGGTTCTTACTCGATTCCGTAACACAACTCTTACACTGCTCTAACACTTCTTTAACATTTCTGTAACAAAGTTAGGGAAGTGTTACTGTAATGATAGAGGGATATTAGATGGCGAAGTAAGCGTGTCTTAACTATTAGAGAAATGTTGTTTTAGGCGGCGGAGGGCTTTTTTCTTGTGCTGATTAACGCGTTCCACGCTGATATTCAAAATTTGGGCAATTTCTTTTAGGGTCTTTTTTTCGTTGAAAGCCAATTCCAAAATGGTTCTTTCCAAAGGGGGTAAGTCCTGCGTAAATTTAATGTTATGACTACTTGCTTCCGTATCCGGTGGAGCAATCGGACTTTCTATTGCGCGAATATTTGCCTCCTCCAATGTGCTATCTGTTTTTGCTATATTCTCGTTAAAGTCCTCTTCTCTTAGGAAGGAATTATTTTTTAGCGATTCTATGATTTGTTTTTTAATCCAATAAGTGGCATAGGTGGTAAATTGAACATCTTTTTCCGGAAGAAAATGATTGCCTGCTTTCAGCAAACCCAAAAGTGATTCCTGTTTAATGTCCTCCCAATCCAGCCCTTTATTTCGATATTGTTTAGCGATGCTGTAGGCAAAATTGGCATAGCGTTCAATTAATTCATCGGGAGTTAGGTCAATCATTATTTTCCAGTTGGTGGGGTTGTGTTAAGGGTAACAAAATACTGAAAACGGTACCGGTTCCCAATTCACTTTTTACGGTTATGGAGCCATTATGTAATTGAACGATATGTTTTACAATGGCTAAACCCAATCCCGTTCCGCTTTGGGACTTATTTCTGGCTGGATCAGCCACATAAAAACGCTCAAAAATACGCGGTAAATGGATGTTATCTATGCCAATGCCAGTATCGGAGACCTCAAAAAGCGCTTCATTGGTGGCTAATCTGCTCCGAATGGTTATGCCGCCTTGTGTTGTGTAACGCAGAGAATTTTGGACTAAATTGATGAATACCTGTTCCAATTTAAAAGGGTCACAAATCAGACGCGGTAAATTTTCATCCAGTTCGATGTTAAGATAGAGCCCTTTTTCTTCCACCATCGGAGTTAAAATTAAGGCGATATTTTGGAAAAATGTAGCTAAATTTGTATCTTGGAATTCCAGTTCTTTTATGCTTTCCAGACGGATAAGCTGTTCCAAATCGCTAATGAGATGAACTAAACGGAGGGTGTGGTTTTGGATAATCTTTAAGTAATTTCGGTTTGCTTCATTGATATTTTCTTCCATTGCTTCCGCAAATCCACTGATTGCCGTTAAAGGAGTTCGGAGTTCATGAGCCAAATTCACGATAAAATCCTTTTTTATCTGCTCCACTTGGCGGATTTCGTCAATATTTTGCAAAATGAAAACTCGGCGTTTTGCTTTGTCATTATGAGTGCTGGAAAACAAATAATAATGCCCTTCTATTTCCGCTTCTTGCAACAATTTATCTTTACTGCTTGCCGTATTTTTGATGAACGAAAGTAAAATGGGATCGCGAATAACTTCCCAGTAATAAATCTTCTTTTTGGTGTCTATTTTTCCGAAAATATCTTGAAATGGTAGATTTACCCATTCCAGTTTACCTTCCAAACTTTGAGACCATAAAATATCATCTATGGTGCTCAGCACTAAACGCAATTCTTCACGGTGGACAGCTAAATGATGAATGGTTTTATCCAGCTTTTCCAGCATACCATTTAAATCTGCGCTTAAAGTGTTTAATTCGGTAAAATTCAATTCCGGAAAGCGTAAAGTATGATTTCCTTTCGCTATTTGCAATGTTGTTTGCGAGATTAAAGAAAGCTGTTTGCGCAAACTGAAAATCAAATGAGCGGTAAGCAAGCCAGAGACAATTAGTAAAATAATTAGGGATAACCAAGTGGGCATTTTAGCAAACATTAAAAAAGCCACCAGCAATAAGATGAAAGCAAAGGATAAAATCAAGCGTAGAACAAAACTACTCTTTTTTAAGCTCATTTTCTACCTCATCGGAAAATTGATAACCTACTCCTCTGATATTTTTAATCAGATAGGCATAGTTGCCCATTTTTTCGCGTAAATTGCGAATGTGAACATCTATCGTGCGTTCAATTACAGTTTTGTCATTGCCCCAAAGATAATCCAAAATCTGACTGCGATTATAAACCCAACCCGGTCTTTTAGTAAGTAATTGCAGGATTTTAAATTCGGTTAATGTGAGGTCAAGGTGCTTGCCCTCAATCCAAACCTCATAACGATTAAAATCGATGATGAAGTTTTCAGTTATGGAAAGGATGTTTTTATCGCTTTCCCAATCGCTGCGTCGCAAAACAGCATTTATTCTGGCTATCAATTCTCTGTTTTCAAAAGGTTTGGTAATGTAATCGTCCGCGCCATATTCCAACCCTTTAATCCTATCTTCGAGGTCTGTTCTTGCCGTAAGCATTATAATGGGGACTTTATTAGTTGCCTTGTCACTTTTGAGTTTTTGGCAAACTTCCATTCCATCCATATCGGGTAACATCAAATCTAAAATAACCAGGTCTGGATGCTCAATTTTAAGTAAATTCAGCATTGGCAGGGCGGTTGTAAAACCCTTGGCAACAAAACCCGCATTTTTCAGCAACATTTTTAGGAGCTCCAAAATGTCAGTTTCGTCTTCTACAAGATAGATTTTTTTTCCTTTATTTTCCATATTTATACCTAAAGATAAGATAGCTGATTTTAAGCAAGAAAAAACAGGTTTTTTTCGATTAATTTTTCTTAACAAATCGCTATAAGGGCTATTTATCCTTATAAGAAGGTTTAGAAGGCGAAAGAGATGGGCTTTGATATTTGATACTTGCCAAATATGCATAAACAATTATCTTATACAATATAGTAAATAAATTGGAAAAAGGAGATTAGGAGAATGTCCAAATATGTGATTGTCGGTGGTGTTGCGGGTGGTGCAACAACTGCAGCTCGTTTAAGACGCTTGGATGAAAATGCGCAAATAATTATGTTTGAGCGCTATGGCTATATATCTTATGCAAATTGTGGTTTGCCATATTATATTGGAGGCGTAATTAAAGAAAGGGATCGGCTGTTTGTTCAGACGCCGGAAAGCTTTAAAGCTCGTTTAAATGTAGATGTTCGCATCCATCAAGAAGTTATTGCCATCAATGGAAAGGAAAAAACGGTTACGGTTAAAAGAGCGGATGGTAGCCAATATAATGAAAATTATGATAAATTGGTTCTTTCACCTGGCGCTGAACCTTTAATTCCTCCCCTACCTGGAATTTCCGATGGCGCTATTTTTACGCTGCGAAATGTATCCGATACGGATAAAATCAAGGAATACATTGAAAGCCATAAAGTTCAGCATTGCGTTATTATTGGCGCAGGATTCATCGGATTGGAAATGGCGGAAAATTTACATAATTTGGGGATGAAAGTTACTTTGGTGGAAATGGCGGAACAAGTTATGACTCCTTTGGATTATGAAATGGCGGCTATTGTCCATCAACACTTAAAAACGAAAGAAGTGGAATTTTATCTTAAAGATGGCGTCTCATCCTTTAGTAGAAATGAAGGTGGCTTGCAAGTCCATTTACAAAGTGGGAGGACAATAAATGCAGATATGGTATTATTATCCATTGGAGTTCGTCCTGATAGTAAATTGGCAGAAGCAGCCGGTTTGGAATTGGGAATAAACAAAGGGATAAGAGTAAATTCTTATCTGCAAACCAGCGATCCTGATATTTATGCTTTGGGAGATGCAATTGCGTTTCCCAATCCGATTACCAAAATGGAAAGCTTAACTTATCTGGCGGGACCCGCAAATAAACAGGCACGCATTGTGGCTGATAATATCGTTAAAGGTAACATCCGAAAATATAAAGGTAGCATTGGAACTGCCATTGCCAAGGTCTTTGATATTACTGTCGGTTCAACTGGTGTATCGGAAAAAGTTTTGAAAGATGCAGGAATAGATTATATTTCTTCCATTATACATACTTCTTCTCATGCAGGTTACTATCCTGATGCTCTGCCCCTAACGATAAAGATTGTTTTTAGCCCTAAAGATGGAAAACTGTTGGGTGCACAAATTGTAGGTTTTGACGGCGTAGATAAAAGGACAGATATGCTGGCTCATATATTGAAACATAACGAGACCATCTATGAAATTCAAGAAATTGAACATAGTTATGCTCCTCCTTTTTCCAGTGCCAAAGATGCTGTAAATATTGCCGGAATGGTAGCTGATAATATTATCAACGGTTTAGTTAAGATTATTCACTGGGATGATTTGACTTCCTTGGCTAAAAATGATACCGTTATCATTGATGTGCGAACTCCCGATGAAACTGCTTTGGGAACAATAGAAGGAAGCATAAACATCCCTTTGGATGATTTACGATCGAGGTTAAAGGAAATACCTGAAAATAAACAAATAGTGGTTTTCTGTGGAACCGGTTTGCGTTCCTATTTTGCCACGCGCATTTTAATGCAAAACGGCTTCAAGAATGTGTATAATCTCTCCGGAGGTTATCTTACTTATGAATACGCCACTCAGAAACAAAGTAATGAGGATATCTTTGCGGATGATTATATTGGGAAAGACGATGATATCTATAAAGGCAAGGAAGAAAAAATGGATAGAGAAGTAAAGACAATAACTGCAGATGCTTGCGGTTTACAATGTCCGGGACCAATTATGCGTTTAAAAAACGAAATGGATAAATTGTTGGAAGGCGATATTTTGGAAATTTCTGCCAGCGATCCTGGTTTTGCCAAAGATGTGCCTGCTTGGTGTAAAATGACTGGAAACACTCTTTTGGAAGTGAAAACGGAAGGTAAAATAATAATTGCCAGCATTCAAAAAAGGGGTGGTGAAAAAACATCCAAGAGCTTGGAAAGTGGAAACAATAAAACCATAATTGTCTTCAGTGATGCTTTGGACAGAGCTTTGGCTGCTTTCGTAATTGCCAATGGAGCTGCTTCAACTGGTAAACAAGTTACTATGTTCTTTACTTTTTGGGGTTTGAATGTAATTAAAATACCTAAACCGCCTAAACAGAAAAAAGATATGATGGCTAAAATGTTTGGTATTATGCTACCTCGTTCTTCGCTAAAATTGAGTTTGTCCAAAATAAACTTTGCTGGAATGGGACCTATTCTGATGAGAAAAAGAATGAAAAATAAAAATGTGGATTCGCTTGAGTCGATGATAATGCAAGCCCAAAAAGCAGGAATAAAAATGATCGCCTGCCAAATGAGTATGGATATTATGGGCGTTGAACCAAGTGAATTGATGGAAGGTGTTGAGATTGGCGGAGTTGCTTCCTACCTTGCGGAAGCAGAACAATCTAATGTAAATCTATTTATATGAAAGAAGTATATCCTTTGCCCTTGCTAACTAAAAAAGGTGGAAGGGTGGAAAAGTGGAAAGGTGAAAAGGTGGAAGGGTGAAAAGGTGAAAAATTTTTTCTTCCACCTTCTACATATAAAGTTCTGAAAAAAAAGCCCGTAACGACTTATCGTAACGGGCTATA
>JBDKSF010000097.1 GCA_039680785.1 Candidatus Cloacimonas sp. | reverse complement strand
TGCCTTTTTTGATTTCTTGCTTTTCTTTTCAGTTTTTCTAATAAACATAATGTCATTGATAAAGAGCACATATTTTTGTCAAGATATAATCTTTTATTTGTGGGCACTACATTGACCGTTTTTACCCTTTTTTCGCCTGTTTACACAAGTGGCAGCATATTTCTTTCACATTGCTATTTAAGCAGTTATGCAATTTAGCACGTTTGCTTTATCCTCCTAAAATGGATTTTTACAGATGAAAAAAACAGCAAAATGGTAAAGTTGGGTTAAGTCAAAATCGGCATATTCTATGAGATTATTAGTGACCTTGTGCAAAGATAGAGAAAAGGATAAAAATGTTTGGCAGACAACAAACAACACCGATTTTAACTCAAAGGGCGAAACTTATTAACAACGGGTTTTAACCCGGTGCAAAGTGTAAGAATGGGAAAAAGTCCCAGCGGGACGATACATATTAACAACGGGTTTTAACCCGGTGCAAAGTGTAAGAATGGGAAAAAGTCCCAGCGGGACGACAGACACTAACAAAGCCATTGAACAATTAGGAGCGAGGGCATTATCTCAATGATTTTGGCTGATGGGGAGAAATAATCAAGAAAATAGGTCTTTATTATCTGTTTTTTACAATTATGCCTTCAAAAAATCCTCTTTTTTGTTCATTTTTACCCTTTTTCCGTAATCCGGGCAAACCCCTTCTCTACTATGCTCGTAAAATTTTTATACTATGTTTCAAATTAAAGGCAATTGCCCCCATCAACAAATAATCTGCAGTTTTCTTTAATCCCATATAGATAGACCTATCCCAACCAAAATATTTCTTCAAATTTCCAAAACTACAACTCGGTTGGCAATGTACTTTTTTCTTGTTTTAACTCACAATTTTGAAGTTAGGGACCAATGATAATTCGTTGGAAAATGTGTGCAATTTTAGGGATGTGGTTACTGAGAGGGTAGAGCAAAATTGTAAGTCAAAACAAGCATCGGTGTTAGTTTTTGCCAGCTACAGATTCGCGTCCAATTTCTACCTTGGAGAGAACTTTATTGATTTTAGTCCAGTCCATTATCAAATCTATTTCTTTCAGAAAGTGCTTTTGATTAGCTTAAGCGGTTTATAATCTCTTGATCGGCTTTAGTTTGCTTTTCCATAATAAGCTCCTTAATAATTATGGAACTACTTTAATATCCCCATTTGTTTTGCCAGTAACTATTTAAGACCATATTTTGTCCACTTTATATGCAACGATCTTATAATATCTCTTTATGCTATTTTATCAGCATAAATTTCAAGGGTTTTGTCCCCCTGTCTCGTTGATTTACTATATATAAACCTGCGGCAAGCTTATTACCTTGATCATCTGTACAATCCCAAACAATCTCTCTAATGTCTTTCATATATAGTGTGTTGACCTTTTGCCCCTTAAGATTATAGATATCTAAAACATTATTATTCTTAGAGTTAGATCGTATTGTAAGATGCTGATCTGATATTATTGGATTGGGAAATATCTGAATCTCGCAGTTATTTATAACTGCTAAATCTTCATCATTGGAACAGGATACACTAACATCAAAACTATAGATTTTGTTGTCTTTTATGATAAACTGGGTCTTGTTGTAAGAAAAAGCTTTACAGCTATATGACACATTAGTGCTTACTGGAAAATAAAACTGATGCACAACTGGAAAGTCATAAGTCCATAATGCCAATATTTCTATAGAACTGGGAAGGCTAGTAGAAAAAGTAGTAATGTCTTCCGAAACTGGTGTGATAGTGGGAGTGTAGGGACCAATACAGGAAGAATAGATTACATCAGGATATTGCTCTAATGGGCTCCTGTTATAGTAAAAGAAAAACAGCTCAGTCAAATCATCAAAATACAATCTTAGGATTCCATTATCTCCAAATTGCGAGATATCCTCAAGCCAACACTCTATTGCTAAGGGTGGCTCAAAGAAATAATAATGCAAAGAATCCGGTTCGGGAAAAGAGCATTCAAGACAACCATTCGACATTGGAAGCCCGGGATAACGAACATACCATTTACCGAAGATTGATTTGGGCTCAAACCCAGATCCCTTTTCAAAATAGCTATTTAATAGTGACTCATCAGTGCTAACTTGGGTTGTGATGATATTTCCAGCCGAATCATAAATAAACCACACTTCTTCAAGTACTCCAAAAACTCCATCTTTTGCGTATAGAAAATGGGTATCAGGCAATGAAAGCACCACAGGGTACTGATCAATTACACAGTAATAGGCATTGCCCTGGAGTAATGTTACACTGTTGCCGTCTATTATATTATAATAAACTAAGCTATCTGTTGCTGCAATAACAATAGCATCTACGGCAACAATATCAGTCATAGTGCGTAGATTAAAATCCTGATCCACGGAAACATCAGAAATTACTCTGCTCGTTAGAAGGCCTTGATTTAGCATAATAACCGCAATTCCAGAAGTCAGTTCATGAACAAGATATAACCTATTAAACCTCCATTTCCAATACATCCCATAATTCGTAATCCCCTCAAGCCCTGAAACGGTGCCAATATCCACCAGGGGTGTAGTTTGATTGATCTGAATATTATATTGAAAGGAACTAATCTGCAGGGTGGAAGTTCCATAGTGTAGTTTATAAAACTGGAGATCACCATTAGGAAGTTGAAACACATAATCGTATGTGTGTGGAATAGTCAAAGAATCCTTTATCGTAACCTCAAGGTGTGGTTGTTGTGCATACAATGCGATAGTGACCAACCAAATTAGTACTATCAATATAGTAACTTTGTTTGTTCTCATTTAATCCTCCAGATTTGTTGAGTCCAAAATGTTGGTGTCCATTCCAACTCATTGTTTCTCAGGTTGTTTGAGAACATTTTATCGTCCTCGTTTCTCACAATCTATGTTAGTATATACTAACAAATGCATCATCTTCATCTTGCCAATTTCAATTCCCGAGGGGCTTACGCCACCCTCGCTATGATTATATCGCTCTTCGGGCTTTGATCAGCCGTAAAATTTATCTAGCTGGAATATAAGTCCCAGCGGGGCGACACATATTAACAACGGGTTTTTAACCCGGTGCAAAGACGAACAGGATAATAAGTTTCACCGTAACTAATTATCCAATGGAAAATTAGGTATTAAGTGAAACAAACACTCTATTTCAGGAAAAGCATTTTGCTGGAAAGGGTTTGCGTGCCACTTTGCACTTTCCAGATATATACTCCGGCAGGAACAGATAGGCCTTTATTATCTTTTCCGTCCCAGGAAATATTGCAGGAACCAGATTTTAAAGATACATCTTTCCAGCTTCGAAGAGTTTGTCCTTTCAGGTTATACACGGTAATTTCTGCCAGGCAATCTTTAGAGGACTCAAAAGACAAAGAAGCTTCTGTTTTAAAGGGGTTGGGATACGCAGAAAGGTTCGTTAAGATAGCTGGTGCAAGTTCATCCTGAGTTTGGGTTCCGTTATGCTGAAAAAGTAAAGAGCCATTTATTTTAACTGCATTGCGATGCTGATAAGAATTATCCATAATGGCATACCAATCCGAACCAAGAGGGATGCTGAAAGTTCCACTTGCCTGAGTTGAGGGACCTAAATGGCTATAGCCGGATCCGATATTATCCAGTTGCCAAAGTAGTAAATTGTCACTATCCAAAACCATAAAGTTCGCTTCTGCAGGTGTTTCTACCAATTTATAGTGGTAGGGACGGCTTCCCAAAGAATAAATATCATCCCATAAAGTGTAGCCGGTAATGTAATAGCCATCACTACTGAAAGATACGGCAAACTGAAAATCCTGAATCGGGTCTTCCGGAGGAGGAAGTTCTTCCAAAGAAGGTTCAGGCATAACCGCTGGGACAGTAAAGATAAATTGATAGTTTTCACCAGCAATGGAATTTTCTACTAATTGAGTATAAGTTCCTACAATTGCAGGAAATACGCCAAAAGTAGTTTCCGTGCGGCCTCTATAATTTCTGCTTTCACCCACGGTAAAAGTTACAATGCCGTTATTATTGGTATATTGATCACAATCAAAAACATTGCTACCGTCCAAAATGGCAATAACAACTCTGGCTCCGTCCACAGGGTGCTGATTGGAGTCAACAACCTGAATAGTAATATGGCAAAGCCCTTCGGAATATCTATCCGTTACGGGAGTCAATAAACCATCGGAGCGAATTTCAATAACGCTACCAAAGACCTTGCCCCAACCGTTTTCATAAACCAAAGGATTATCTATATAGCCATTTACCGGTTCCCAAGCAACCCAATTCTCATCCCAAAATTCGTTCCAAGTGTGGTCTGTGGATATGGAAATTATACTGGTGCAGGGAATTAAGGCAAGACGAGCTACCGCGGCAGTTAAATCGGCATATTCTCCACAGCGTCCAATATGTTTGGTGATAATTCTAACTGGTTGATGAGGTCTTTCGTTATTGGAAGTGAAACTCATCTGTTGATTTATCCACCACTGAATTGTACGGATGGCATCATTTCCAGTGCCATCACGATTAAAAAGTGTTTGGCATTGAACCAAGGTATCGCTTAGAACTGGATAGTCACCTTCCTGAAGGTTATAAAGATAGGTTCTCCAAAATTTGCCTGTGGGGGGAGTAGCTATGTTATTATTATGGGTAGAATTATTTTCTATAACCGTAGGATTGATGTAGGCAGCTATTTCATCGGTAAGCTTAGGATGAACAATATACCAATAATAGATCTCTTGAGGGACGGTAACTTGTTGCACTTCTCCATTGGTGTTCTTTTTTAAGTAACTGGTTGTGGAATAATAATTTCCACCCATAGTGGAATTTCCCGTATCCACAATTTCCACATAAGGAAGCTCTGTGGCAAGAGTATAGATAGCGGTTGCATTTTCCGTAAAGAGCTCCGGCAGAGCAAAGGTTGAATTTAAATATTGAGGTGAAGAATTAGCAATGCAAAAAGCAATTTCATCCACATAAGGGTCTTGCGTGGAAAGAATCAGATTTGACCAGAGCAACTGTTTTTCCGGTTCCAGTTGTGCTAAAATGGAAGAAAGTTCTGCCTGCAGCCATTCTGGGGACTTGTTGATTGCCTGAAAAGCCGTTTCCGAAAGGGAATAGGGGGAACCAAAGGGCTGAACATTATGCGTTAAATTCATAAATTGCATACCAAATTGTTGTTTAGCCGGAAGACGATAGTTGAAATTCAGTTCCTGTAAAGTATCCCAGTTTTTTGGAATTGGCAGGTTGCCGTTTTTTGTAGGTGGCTGAGGATTGATGAGTTTGGGA
>JBDKSF010000096.1 GCA_039680785.1 Candidatus Cloacimonas sp. | reverse complement strand
GAACTTGCATTGAAGCATTAGCCGCAACAATGGGTCACACTCAATCTTTGCATACCAATTCTTTAGATGAGGCAATTGCTCTTCCAACCGATTTCTCAGCCAGAATAGCCAGAAATACACAGCTTTATTTGCAAAATGAAACTGGTATATGTAGAGTGATAGATCCATGGGCTGGCTCTTACTATGTGGAATATTTAACGGATGCGTTGATGAAAAGCTCTTGGAATCATATTGTAGAAGTAGAAAATTTGGGTGGAATGGCAAAAGCGATAGAAACGGGACTTCCTAAAATGCGTATCGAAGAAGCGGCAGCCAGAAGGCAAGCCAAAATTGATTCTGGAGCAGATATTATAGTAGGGGTTAATAAATATCCACCCGAAACAGAAATTCCCATCGAAATTTTGGAAGTTGATAATTCTGCCGTGAGAGCTACTCAAATTGAACGACTGAATAGTTTACGCAAAAATCGTAATCAAACCGATGTTGAAAATGCTTTGGAAGCAATTACCAAATGTGCTGAAACAGGAGTAGGAAATTTATTGGAACTGGCAATTGACGCAGCCAGGAAAAGAGCTTCTTTGGGTGAAATTTCGTATGCTATGGAAAAGGTTTTCGGTCGTCACCAAGAAGCCGTTCGTTTAATAAATAATGTTTACAGCAGTGAGTATGTAAAAATGGATGAAATTGAACAAGTCCGAGTTTTAACCGATCAATTTGCCGAAAGGGAAGGTCGCAGACCCAGAATTTTAGTTGCCAAAATGGGTCAGGATGGACATGATCGAGGAGCCAAAGTTGTTGCTACTGCCTATGCGGATATGGGTTTTGATGTGGATATGGGTCCATTATTTCAAACCCCGGAAGAAACAGCCCGTCAAGCAGTGGAAAATGATGTTCATATAATTGGTATGAGTTCTTTAGCTGGAGGGCATAAGACCCTTTTGCCCAAACTTATGGAAGAATTGAAAAAATATGGCAGGGAAGATATAATGGTAACTGTGGGTGGAGTTATTCCTCCTCAGGATTACGAATTTCTATATCAAAACGGTGCTTCCTTTATATTTGGTCCAGGAACAAAATTGCCTGAATCCGCTAAAAAGATTATGGAGAAGCTTTTAGCGCATTTGAATGAATAACAAACGCAAACCAGAATGGACTCCTGCCAATAGTGGTAAAGAATTTACCAGCAGTATCATAGAAGGAAAAAAGACAGTTCATCCTCCTATTGCTCATTTAGTTAAAGAGAAACACTATAATCTGGATGCGCTGGTTAACGGAGTTTTAAAATCCGATAGAACATTACTTGCCAAAGCAATTACTTTAATCGAGAGTAATGCCGAAAAACATTTTGAAATGGGGCAGGAGTTAATCAAAGAACTTCTGCCTTTTTCTGGAAAGTCCATTCGGATTGGCATAACAGGAATTCCGGGCGTAGGAAAGAGCACCTTTATAGAAAATTTTGGCTTATATTTAATTGAGAAAGGTCACAAAGTTGCCGTTTTAGCTATTGATCCCAGCTCCACTCTCAGCAAAGGAAGTATTTTAGGTGATAAAACCAGAATGGAAATATTATCTCAAAATATTAGCAGTTTTATTCGTCCTTCTCCCAGTGCAGGCATTTTGGGAGGGGTGGCAAGAAAGACAAGAGAAACGATAATTCTTTGTGAAGCAGCTGGTTATGACATAATTTTAATCGAGACCGTAGGAGTTGGACAATCGGAAATCACGGTTCGTTCAATGGTAGATTTTTTCCTACTTATGCAAATTGCAGGAGCGGGAGATGAACTTCAGGGCATTAAGAGAGGAATTATAGAACTTGCAGATCTTATTGTATTTAACAAAGCAGATGGAGATAATATACCAAGAACGGAACTTGCCAAACAGGAACTTCAGAATGTATTACATTATATCCGAAACGCCACCCAAGATTGGCAAACTAAAGTTCTTGCTTGTTCTGCCATAAATAAAACCGGTTTAGCGAGTATCTGGGAAAATATCTCTGCTTTCCAAGAACTTACTCAAAAAAATGGATATTTTGCTAAACGCAGAAGAGAACAAAATATTGAATGGTTTCACAATCTAATAGATGAATCAGTTCTGCATAATTTCTATCGTAAAGAAAAAGTAAAAAGTTTAGTTACTCAGCTGAAAGATGAAGTCGCCAATGGAAATATACCAGTCGCTTTGGCAGTAAAAATGATTTTAGAAGCAGGGGCAGAATAACTAAATAATACAAAATCGATAACATTTTTCAAGCACGCCAATAATCAATTACCAGAATGGTTATATCATCTCTGACGGCAGCATTTTTAGCGAAGTTATGAACTTTTTGGATAATTTGCGTAGCAGTTTGTTCAGGACTGTCGGTTGATAGTTCTCTGATTATTTTTACTACGCCTTTAATACCCAAGAAGTCCTCTGCTTCATCCATAGTTTCCGTAATGCCATCCGTAAACAGAATCAGTTCATCACCTTTATCTAACATCAAATTGGAAGAGCCAATTTGCATATTTTCAAACACGCCCAAGGGGGTAGAATGTGTTTCAGAATATATTTTATAGCGATTACCCTTCTTTTTGATAATCAAAGGAGTATGTCCCGCATTAGAAAATTCCAGTTCTCCTTTTTCCAAATCAATAATTCCCAAAAGTGCCGTTACAAAATTGGAAACAGACGATTGTTTGCATAAAAAGTTATTCAAATTTTGTAATATTTCACTGGCAGTGTAATGATAAGTGGATATTGTCCTCAGATAAGTGGATACCATAGTCATTGTCATTGCAGCTACAATACCTTTACCAGCCACATCAGCGATTACAAACAAGAATTGGGATTCATCCACCGGAAAGAAATCATATAAATCACCTCCAATAACACCGGCAGGTTCCAAAATTCCATAACAGCTAATTGCTTTAATGTCATAAGGATGCTCTGTATTTTCAGGAATCAATTTTTGCTGAATTTTAGAAGCTATCTGAACTTCCGCTAAAATACGATTTTTTTCCTCAATGGTAATCTCCAGATTTTTGATATATACTTTCAGGGATTCTTGCATCGCGGAAAAGGACTGAATCAAGTGATCTATTTCATAGCTATTTCCGCTAAGAGGAAGCTGAGCATCAAAATCTCCCTGTCCAATTTTGGAAGCAATATCGGCAAAGTAACGAATTGGTTTGGAAACATTAAAAGTTCGGTAGTAAACGACTAAGGAAATTGTAATAAAAATAACTAACGAAAATAGCGTTTGGATAATCAGCAATAGATTAAGGTCTTTAACCACATCTTTGTGTGCTATCACTATGCCCAAAGACCAATTATTTGTTAATAAGGGCGTATAATAAAGCCAGGAATCGCCCAAAATATTATCACCCTGTAAATGAACGAAATCCGTCTCACCTTTTATCATATTTTCACCGATTTGTCTTAATTGGCTATCATTGGCTGCTTCCGCCAAACTGAAAATACTTTCATTAAATGTCAATGAATCAGCAGGATGAGTGATAATTGTGCCGACGCTGGAAATAAGAAAGGCATAACCACTTCTTTCTAATTTTAGAGGAGAGACGATTCTTTGCAAATCTGAAAGTTTTGTATCCATCCGCATTATACCAACACATTTTCCTTGTGCAAAAAGAGGAACGCAATAAGATATAACAATTTGCTTTGTAGAATTAGCATCATACCAGGGCTCAGTCCAATATTTGCTTTTCAGTTCATAAGGAATTTGAAACCAATCCAAATATTGATAATCTTCCAATTTCAACTCTTTAAATCCCGGTTGATTTCGATTTTGATATATAGTTCGAGAATTGCCATTTAAATAATATTCAGGAGCATAAGCAATTGTAACTGATTCCAAAGTATTGAATTCATAAATCAAATCATACAGAAAAGTATCCAATTTTTTCCTGTCAAAGTAATCAGCATGATATAAGGATATGATTATGTGAGAGATATCTACAACTTTTGTAAAGCGACTTTCTATTTCAGAAACTGTTTCATGTGCCAGATGGCTAATTGATTCTCGCGAATTTTCCATCATAATTTCTGAAAAAAGAAACCTGGTTATGCCAATATATACGGAAAATATGATAATCAGGAAGAAAAAGATAAAAACGATTATCTGATAAGCAAGACCGGGTTGTTCGCGTTTATTTTCCATTAGGGTAAAAACTCTTGTAGGTCTGATTTGTGGTCGGCATATTTTGCTCGATCAGTATTTTTTTGGCTTTTTCAAAATCACTTTCTTGCAGAACGCCAATTTTGTCTTTGGGCGCAAGAAAATCATTGCTCAATTCTTTTAACATCCATAGCTGATGGGGCTTATTGGCAGGTAAATGATTTTCATTCATTATTTCTAAAACTGTGTTTATGGTCTCTTCTTGGTGACTAAAAGCATATAACCAGCCGTTAATCGTTGCTACAGCAAAATTACGACATTCTTGTGGATGTTTTTCATAAAATGCGCGAGTAGTATATAATCCATTGTCTGCAAGGTTAAATTGCGTTTCATCCAGAGAAACGGTAAACAAATCTTGAGGGTTAATTCCTGCTTGTAGCATTAAGTGATATTCATTATACCGCATGACATTTATAACATCTAAGCCGTCTTTTAAAAAGAGATTTATCGAGGTATCCAAATCTACTATATCCATTTTCAGATTGTGATTTAGCAAAAAAAGGGACGCCAGCAACCGTTCATCCGTTTTCCACAGTCCTATCCTTTTTCCATTAAAATCAGCTAAGGAATTTATCCCCCGGGATTTCTTTCCTACCAACATCAAAGATGTTTTCTGCATTAGTTGTGCCAGATTGACCAAATTGCCGTTTTCTGCATCTCTTTTTACGGCAGTCAATAATGACATTTGGACAATATCACTCTCTCCCTTTTGCAATAAATCATATACAGAATAATTAGGACCACCGGGTTGAATTATTACATTCAGACCTTTATCTTGATAAAAACCCATTTTGCGCGCCATATATATACCGGCAAATTGTGTTTGGGCTGTCCAGACAGGACGATAACGAATAGTAAATGAAGGAGCTGATTTATTTTTTGCCTCCGTATCTTCAGAGGTTATATTTTTTTGTATTCGTTCTTCGCTTTTGCACCCAGAAAAATATATACTGACTATAAGCAAGCCAACTATCAAATAATAAAACCGCTTACACTTCATAAAATACAATTTATCCCCTAATACTGGCATATCTTAAAAGAACTAATTTGCCTTCATTTCCTAAGCTGATGAACCTTAAAAACATACTTACTTTCTTCATTTGTAAAACTCATTGCCTTTTGGTAACCTCATTTAATTTCATCTGCATTAACATCCTATATCTAAAGTAATTAAAACAAAAATATACCATCTCTGCCAAATTAAACGGATAGAACTAAAACTATATCTAAACTCTCTACCTTGATAGAATTAGCAATATTCATTCTACCTGATCTGTCTTTCCTAACTCCCAAATTTTACTTACCTTTTTATCCTTTTAGTATTGTTCTTTTCCTGTCAAATAAAAATGAGCAATTTGCTACTCACATTTTGTAGAAATAATTCCACAATGGCGCTATTTTGGCCTTTTCCCTCCATAAAAAGATTGTAATCTATTATTTATCATACAGATATATAAAGATGTCATTTGGTTGTTGCCCTGCATCTTCTTGCCCATATCGGCAGTTGTTTCTTAAGTGATAGATATACGGAAGATTATCTTACAATCCTGTAACACTGCCCTAACGATTCAGTTATCTCGTTACTGAATCGTTACAGAATTGTTACTGCAACATAAGATGGCAAAGTAAGCAATGAGTGATGGGCTAAAGAACTCTACAAGTGGCAATTGTTGACCAGTTATTAGGCATCTTTACATTAAGTGCCATTAGTGACTGATTTCCTCGTAAGATAAGGGCAAAACAAAATACAGGCAAAATCAAGATTCTGCCTGTATATTAAACACTTTATGCTAAATTTGTCTTTGCGGCTGCTTTAACAAATTGTTTGAATAGAGGATGTGGATTAACCGGTCTGCTCTTAAATTCAGGATGAAATTGCACTCCCACAAAGAAATCCAAATTTGGATATTCTACAATTTCCACTAAAAGTTCATCCGGAGATAAACCGCTTATTTTCAGCCCTGCCTGTTGAATAACATCCCGATAATCATTATTAAATTCAAAACGATGCCTATGTCTTTCATTGATGGTGTCTGTCTGATATGCTTCATAGACCTTGCTGCCTTTAACTAAATTGCAGCTATAAGATCCCAAACGCATAGACCCACCAATTTTTTCAAGATAGAGTTGATCTTCCATTAGATGGATTACGGGTGCGGGAGTTAATTCATCAAATTCAGTGCTGTTAGCGTTTTGTAAATGGCATAAATTGCGGGCACATTCGATTACGGCGATGTGCATTCCCAAACAAATACCCAGATAGGGAATATTATGTTCACGGGCATATTTGGCAAAGGCAATTTTCCCTTCAATGCCTCTAACGCCAAAACCTCCGGGAACTAAAATACCTTGAACTCCGGAAATAAGTTTGCTAATTTCCTCTTCCTGAAAAACACGCTCACTATCAATCCAAAGAATTTCCACCTTTTTCTGTAGGGATATTCCTGCATGAGAAAGAGCTTCTACGATACTTTTATAGGCATCTTGGTGCTGAACATATTTTCCACAAACGGCAATAGTCACTTTCTCTTGGGCATTTTCACGATTATGCAAAAATTGTAGCCATTCATTCATCACGATTTGTTTTTGCTCCAATCCAAAATGCCGACAGATAATTTCCGTTAAATGCGCTTTATAGAAGTTTAAGGGTATTTTATACACACAATCAACATCTATGGCATTAATTACATTTTCTCTTGGCACATTGGTGAACAAGGCAATTTTGTTATAGATATCCTCTTCAAACAATTTCTCACTTCTGCAAAGTAAAATGTCCGGTTGAATACCTATTTCGCGTAACTTATAGGCACTATGCTGAGTTGGTTTGGTTTTTAGTTCTCCCGCCGATTTAATGAAGGGGACATAAGTTAAGAGAATGAACAGCGTATTTTCATAGCCAAGATCCAGCCGTAACTGACGAACCGCTTCCAAAAAAGGTAAACTTTCAATGTCACCTACGGTTCCACCAATTTCAGTTATTATGATGTCATAATTTTTTGCCTGGCGTTGGATGCGGCTTTTAATTTCGTTAGTTATATGAGGAATAACCTGAACTGTTTTTCCTAAATAAATACCTTTGCGTTCATTGTCGATCACGGTTTCATAAATTTGTCCCGCAGAATTGCTGGAGTAGCGAGTAAGTGCTTCATCCACAAAACGTTCATAATGGCCTAAATCAAGGTCAGTTTCCGCTCCGTCGTCGGTTACAAATACCTCTCCATGCTGAAAAGGACTCATTGTCCCCGGGTCAACATTTAAATAAGGATCAAATTTTTGCAGAACAACTTTATACCCCATTGACTTTAGTAAAAGGCCTGTGGAAGCGGTGGCAATGCCTTTTCCCAAGGAAGAAAGCACGCCACCCATAACAAATATATATTTTGCCATTCAGTTCTATCTCTTAGATCATCTTTTTCACTTCGGCAAGGGATTCCTGAATTGCTCCGACGGTATATGCCAAATCTGCATCCGTATGTCGATAACAAATATAACCATGATGATAGGGTTGCAAAAAGACCTTGCGTCTGATTAACTGTGTATAAAATTCAGTTCTGAGCTTTTTATACAGACCTTTCTCATCTTTTTTGAAGGTTATATAAGGCATCCAAGGCGCACCTGTAAAATTAACGGGCACATTTGATTCCTCTACTACTTTGGCTACTGCTTCTCCAAACTTTTTACCTTTTTTAGCTACTTCATCCAAAATATGATCTCTTTCCAATATTTCTATGGTTTTCAAGGCAGCAACTATGCCATCACTATTGGAAAAGTAAGTGGATGATAAAAATACCTTATCAGCCATAACCTGCATATATTCTTCTTTGCCAACCAAAGCTGCTATGGCATATCCATTTGCCATTGCTTTGCCAATTGTGGAAAGATCTGGGGTAACTCCAAAATATTTTTGCGCTCCTCCCAAACTACATCTAAAACCGGTTCTGATTTCATCAAAAATCAGTAAACAATGATATTGATTTGCCAGCTCGCGTACTGCTTCCAGATAACCAGGTTTTGGCATTTGAACTTCCGCTCCGTTTGGATGACCAACTGGAGTTACAATAATTCCTGCCATATCATTTTTATTAGCTTTCAGGATTGCTTCCAAAGAATCAAGATCGTTGTAATGAAATTCATAAATGTCTTCATATAGTTTTTCTGGAACTCCACCTTTAACTTCTACGCACCAATCGTGCCATCCATGATATCCACAACGGGCAATTTTTGTTTTTCCTGCATTGGCGCGCGCTACACGAATGGCAATAGTGGTGGCATCACTTCCGGTTTTAACAAAAGCAGCCATATCACAGCAAGGAATTAATTCTTGCAGCTTTTTAACCAGTTTATTTTGCATTGACTGGGTTAAAGAAAAACAAAAACCCCTGTTTTTAATCTGATCGATAACGGCATTATCAATTTCTTCTTCCCGATAGCCAATAATTATGGGTCCGTAAGCACATAAATAATCAATATATTCATTACCATCCACATCAACTACTCTGCCACCTTTACCGTGATCAAAGAAAATTGGATATTCTCCCGGAACAAAATTATAGGGTCGTCTTATACCGGCAACACCTCCGGGAACAAGACGCAGGGCTTCTTCAAAAAGAGCCATACTGTTATTTAGCTTAAGCTTGTCTGCCATTTTTTATCTCCTTTTTTTATTAAAATCATTGATTAAATGAGCAACCCGTGAGGATAATTACAATTCTCCTGCAGGAGTTTCTCACTCTAAAACATATCTATTTTTATCTATCTAATTCCTAAATGTCTTCTTTAGGAACTATCTCTGCTCTGAATAACTTACTATTTTATTAATATTTACTACTTTTTCGGTGTTCTCGGTGTAAAAATAACTTCTACATTTGCCACAAAGTAGCTATTCCCATTCCGCCACCAATACATAAAGCAGAAAGTCCCTTGTGCACATTTCTTTTTTTCATTTCATGCAACAAAGTAACGATAATTCTGGCTCCGCTTGCTCCAATCGGATGACCAAGAGCTATGGCTCCACCATTTACATTTATGATATCAGGACTAATTCTTCCGATTCCTTCCAATTCCAGACCCTTTAACACAGCAATTGACTGTGCTGCAAATGCCTCATTCAGTTCTACCAGTTCAATATCACTTAATTTCCAATTTGCTTTTCCCAGCACTTTTTTAATGGCAGGAACAGGTCCGTAACCCATAATAGAAGGATCAACACCTGCTGAAGCACTGTTTATAAATGTAGCCAAAGGTGCTAAACCCAGTTCTTTAGCTTTTTCGGCACTCATTAAAATCAGGAATGCCGCGCTGTCATTTATGCCACTTGAATTTGCAGCTGTAACTGTTCCATCGTTTTTGAAAGCAGGACGCAATTTGGCGATGGATTCTACCGTTACACCCGCTCTTGGCATTTCGTCTTTATCTACAATTATAGGATCTCCCTTTCTTTGAGGAATGATGACAGGAACAATTTCCTCTTTAAATCTATCGGCTTTTTGAGCTGCTTCTGTTTTATTCTGACTTTTAGTAGCGAAAATATCCTGTTCCTCTCTGGAGATACCATATTTATCAGCTAAATTTTCTGCTGTGATACCCATATGATAATCGTTGAAAATATCGCTAAGTCCATCTCGAATCATTAAATCCACCAGATCTTTATTTCCCATTCTGGCTCCCCAACGAGCATCTTTCAGGGCATAAGGAATCTGGCTCATATTTTCAGTTCCACCGGCAACTATAATATCCGCTTCGCCTGAACTAATCATTAAAGCCGCCAAAGAAACTGCCTTCATCCCAGAGCCACAAACTTTGTTAACAGTATAAGCAGGAACGGTTTCTGAAATTCCACTATGAATGGCAATTTGCCTTGCCACATTTTGTCCTAAACCAGCTCCACAAACATTTCCTATGATAACTTCATCGATGATATCAGGTGTGATACCTGTCTCAGAAAACATACTCTTTAAAGTGTTTACTCCTAATTGAACTGCGGAAATATCTTTTAAGACACCCCCAAAATTACCAATAGGACTGCGTTTGGCACATACTACTACGGTCTCTTTCATTTTGTTCTCCTTATATATAATAATTATTCCTATACATCAACGCAAAAAGTATGCGGGTTTTCGTCAATGATATTCTTGAAAACAGGGAAGGATAAAAGAAAGAATACGCTATTTAAAAAAATGGAGCGGGCAACGGGACTCGAACCCGCGACCCTCAGCTTGGGAAGCTAATGCTCTACCAACTGAGCTATGCCCGCTTTTTAGATGAATTCCAATAATTGGATGGGGGTTTTGAAGTCAAGAAAAACAATAACGAAATGGCAACTTCCGAATTGCCAACAGAACCACATTTTCCGCAAAAGTAGAAAAAACATAAGGAATTTCTCCAAATGCCTTTTGGCAAAGCACAATAAACAACTTATTTTGGTCTGCTTGAAAAAAATACTTTTTAAGTGGTATAGGAAGTAGTAATTAGAACCTGCATTTCTCCAATAATTTTATTTACGGCCGGGCTGATTTCGTCCATTTGTTTTAATTGTATAAAGCGTTCTTTACGCTGTTGCAATTCTTCATCTGTAAATATTTTATTTAGCAAACCACATATCTTTAGCAAAGCTATAAGCGCCAGGTCTCTGGGTTCTGGTTCAACATCCGTTAACACAATTTTGCGAAGGCGAAAGAGGACTTCCTCTTCTTCTTTTTGATCAACGACAGGATAGTGGCGTTGTTTGAACAGCCAGAGAACTTTGCTTTCATTTACTTTTATTATTCCTTTGTCTTCCAAATCTTGTAGAAGTTTGGTTTTTAAATTACACCTTTGATTATACAGTTGGCTAAATAAAGCTACTGGCTCACAGTTTGTTCCAAAATCGTTCAAAATTTCCAATATCTCATTTAGAAACTTATCATCTGTTTTTTCCGTTGATAGGATACGGATATTTTCCGGAGTTACACATATTCTTTTCTGCAAAGCCAAATCCATCAACAAAGCTCCGATTAAAGCCACATTGATATTGATGGTAATCTTATGAAAAGAATTGCTTACATCGTCTATGGCAAGCAGGATTAATTCTTCAGCGCAGTTCAGCATTTTTCTCCTCAAGCAAAATTAATTGGTTATAATTTCTTAACATATTGTTCTTCATTAATGATAGATTGGAACTTGTCGTTCATTTCATCTAATGCCTGTTTGGGAGTGGAAATCCCACGCATGGCTTTTTCCAGATAATTTTTCAGTTCCAACCGAGCTTTAAACCAGGCAGAAATTTGCGGTTCAAAGATAGCTGTTTCCAGCTGATTATAAATACCTTGAAATTGCGGATATTCCTTTAAAAAATTCTGCAGAACAGGAGATTGCATAGCACTTTTTCGCACTGGCATATAACAGGTCTCTGCACTCCATCGGGCAGTTTGATTTGTATCGGTAAACCATTTGATAAATTCCCAAGCACCTTGTTCTCTTTTTTTATCACCGCTTTTGAAAATAACAATATTGGTTCCGCTAACTGCACTTTTGCTTGTTCTGTAAACAGGAAGAGGTGCATAACCAATATTAAAATTGATGGGTTGTTGACGCATATGGGTAATGGAAACACTGCTACCTTCATACATAGCAGCAATTCCAGCCAGAAAATCATTCTGACCTTCAAACTCGCGTACCAAGTAAACGGTTTTATCTTTATTCAGCAAATCGGTTACATAACTTAATGCCTCAACACCTTGAGGACTATTTAGTCGGGGTTTTCCATTATCATCTAAAATAGTTCCACCTGCTTGATAGAGCAAATTGATAAATTGCCATTCGTTTACATTAAAATTAGTGCCGTAGGTCTCTGGTTTACCATCGTTATTATTATCAATGGTAAGTTTATGACAATAAGCCCTAAATTCATCCCAAGTGGTGGGAAAATGATTGGGATCAAGACCTGCTCTATAAAAGGCATCTTTATTATAAAAATAGGCACGAACGCTTTTATTGAAAGGAAAAGAATAGATAGTATCATTAAAAGTGTTGGACTTCAAGAAAACGGGATAGATATCATTCAAACTTTCCATCGTCCAAGTGGAATCCGCTTTCATCAAATCCTCAAAATTACAAAGGACACCTGCTTCTATATATTTGGATGTCCAGGACTCAAAGACCTGGGCAATATCGGGCTGTTTTTTTGCTTGAATGGATGCCATAAGTTTTTGTGAAAGAGCGGTATAGCTGCTTATGGGATTGGCAATTACTTCCACATCTTTATGGGTCTTATTAAATTCACGCACCATCTTATTTAGTGTATCACCCAAAGGTCCGCTTAAACCATGCCAGAAAGTAACTCTTACTTTATTGGACTGCAACGCACTTTTGCATCCTGCCAAGAGGATAAAGATCATTAAGATTACAGCGATCAGTTTGCGCATTTTATCTCCTTTTTAGTAAAGAACCGGTTCATTTCCAAGTTTACAATTGTTATATAAAAGTCAATTAAAATGTCAGGCGGTCTCTAATTTCGGCAAGCCAAACATCGGAAAGATAGAAGTTCATAGATATCTATCGAGCTGAAATTATAGATATTTCCACTAATAACTTTTTACTTCCTTAGAAAACCGTATCTATGCTTTTGCTAAGCGTCTTTTTTATATCAGACAGTCCACTTTTCGATCAAATCGGGTAATATTTCTCCTGATTTCCCCTGATAAAATTCATCTATATAATGCAAGTTATCTGGTTTTTCTAAAGGGTAGCAACATCCTTCACACGATGATATTCCCATAAACCATCACTATCGCGAAAAGTGCGAATTCCAGATTCTGCGCTTATTCCGGCACCGGTTAAAACGAGAACCTTAGTTTGGGGAGTGAGTTTGATCATTTTTATTTCAGCAGAAGCATTTTCCGCATTATGGTTCCGGTAGGTGTTTTTAGCTGATAATAATAAACTCCGCTTCCGATACTTTGTTGGTTGCTGTCTAAACCTTTAAAAACAACTTTATGAGTTCCTGCCGTTTGGACTTCATTTAACAAACGGTTCACTAATTGACCTTTAATGTTATACACTTCCAAGCAAACAGGCATTTTAGCAGGCAGAGTAAATTCAATTGTGGTCTCTGGGTTAAAAGGATTTGGATAATTATTACCCAGTATCACACAATCAACTGTTGGAATGGTTGGATCTGCATTATTGACTAAACCGACGACTCTCACATCATCAACATACCATCCTTCTCCACCCACATATCCATCACTGCCAAAAATCCAGATAAATTGAGCAGTTCCATTTACATTGCCAAGTTCAAATGTTGCTTCCGTCCAATCATAAGCGCCAGAATAAACCCAAGTATTTACAGGGAAAGGAGAAGCGGGATTATTATATATTCTATAAGGATAACCACCAACAGGGGTAATTTGTGTCCAACCACCACCATTCAAGCTCATTTCCACTAACCCACCGTCCCATGCGTAGGATTGATTATCAGAATTTATTTCCGCATTCATCCAGTGATAAAATTTCAATTGGCAATTGGGACTTACATTCATCACAGGACTGATAAGTGCACCGTAAGCACTGCCAGAATAAGTAGAATTACCTTCACCGCCAAATTTCATAGCATAATTTCCAGCGGGAGTATGATTGCGGGAAGAAGATCTATGCCACTGATTAACAAAACTGCTATTAAGAGCAATCGTCTCCCAATCCTGATAATCAGATTCAAAACCATAACTTAGTGCTCCAAGATGAACTAAGAAGTTTCCTTCAACCACATTTCCGTTTTCCGCATTGAAAATATAATCTATCATATAGCTTTCATCAATTTGTGCGCTGTCCTGAATCTGGAAAGTAATGGCACTTTGATAATCAAGAGTGGTATTTGCATAGATAGGATCAAGAGTTACTTCGTATTGGTTTAGAATTATATCACTGGATGAACAGAAAAGAAGTAACATAGGATTATGGGCATTTCCACTACCTGTATTGGCAACGCTAAAACTTATGGAAGGAGAATCACCAGGCATAATTATCGAGCTTGCATTATTTATTTGATAGGATGCCATTTGTAAAACAGGAGCATTCAAAACAATATTGGTAATAGAAGAAGATGTATAAGTTCCATAATTGGCTCTTAGCTGTAATGACACATTAGTTTGATCGTTGAAATTGCCCGTTACATTAAATTGAAAAGCGGCATTAACAGCTATGGAATCACCGGCAGAAATTCCACTAAAATTAATGACAGGAGATAATATTTGAATATTGGCTGAATTGCATAAGAGAGTTAATGTTCCATTTGAAGTAAGATCAAGCAAGCCAACATTTTTGATATAGATGTTCATTGAAATTGTTTCACCTGTTTCGTAAAGACCATCCTGATCGTTAAAACTGAAATTATTACAGACAATATAAGGCATTTGAGCAGCGGTAGCATCAATTGTAGTATGATAAGGATAGAAATTGGGAGCAATGAAATATATGTCATAGTTGCCAGGAACAAGAGAGGATAATAGATTTATCTGAATTAAACCACTTGCATCGGCATAAGTTCTATAAACAACATTTCCCACATTCTTAATTATAAATTCGGCATAAGGCGCATTGGTTTGGATTTGATAATTATTAACACCTACCATAAAATGTTCCGGAAGATTGGCAACAATCGTTTGGGGCGTATCTGTCCAAATCAGCATAGCAGGATCTCCCAGAAGGTTTGTTTCATAATCTACCCAATACATTACAGGAGTATTACTTATGAAAGGTATATTATCAATTTTACTATCTGCCAAAGCATAGCCAACTTCATTGATATTTTCACCGAAAATAGCATCGATAAATTGACGATGAATATATTGAGAGGCACCGTTAGTACTACCTTGTTCACCCCAACCATAACGAGAATGAGCAATCATAGCCACAGGACCCGTAGCTATGGAAGTTAATTTTTCCGTGATGCAATCGGAGGTATAATTTCCTACGGATGTCTCCCGATTATCAAAAGCTCCAGCATAACAGCCCTGAGAAAAATAAGTGGAAAAATTATGATTAACACCATTATTGGTAATAGTAGAAGCGCTAACTTGTCCATTATTCATTCGCATCACATAAGTAGTATTGGAATGTCCCAAGTGATTAACCAAGTTAGGTCCCTGATTTAAAAGGGGTCTAAGATCATTGGCATCCCAAGATTCAGAGGATCCATAAGTTCTATCATACAAAGTACTTATATTCCAAGTAGTAGGAACTCCAACGGTTGTATAATTATTAGCGCTACTTCCACCAATCATTTCGTCCATATAATCTCCGCCCCAGGTAGGACCTTCCCAAAGCCATTCACCTACGAATAAAGCTGATTTAACTTCTCCAACCACGGGATTATTCAAATAATTGGTAACTTTATTGATAAAATTGCTTATTTCCGTATCGTCATTATAGCAGAAACGCCCGATAGCCAGTTCGGGAACAAGATCCGCTTCATACATTTCACCCCAGTAACCATCTCCATCATCATTCCAAGTTCCATCCAAACAAGAATAATACATATCGGCTGGAATGTCTGCATCTGTGCCTTCTCCACCACTATCCATAGAAATATAAAAACCTCTATGAGGAATTATATCAGTATCACCAGCCAGTAATACATAGCGAAGAGGATTGCTTGCAAATAACGAAATGATGTAATTACGCAACTTTTCCTGAGTATCAACACCAGTATATTCTGCGTCTATATCCGCCATCGTCTTCATCAACACATTTCTTCCTCTTGCTTCATAAAGTGCCTTCAGAGGTGTCCATTGAGATATTTTATTTGCATCCACCACTATTAAATATTCTACTCCAATCTCACGAGTTGGGCTCATAGTAACTGTTTCAGGGTTATCAACAATTTTCTGTAAACGATTTATGGTAAAAGAATCATTCTTCAAAAAACGCATTGCATCCATAGCTTTACTACTGCTGCCGTAGCTAATGTCCACATTTAGGTTGCGATAAAAAACCAATTCCTTTTTCAGAGGGAAATATGCAAAGGGACTAATGGCGGAAAAAGCAATCGGATGTCCACTTAAATATTCCGTAATTAAGCCATTATCACTATTTTCAGGATAAGGCAAAGCAGATGTATAAAGATCAGCATTAGGTTCATTTGGCGGTTCAATCGTTGTATGAGAAAAAGGATATTGCCGTTGAACCGGAGCTATTAAATTGGTAAGCGTGTATCTGACAGGATTAGATCTGGTAACGACAATTTTTTCTGCTTCAAAGCCAGCAGGCAATAAAACCTTTATTCCATACCAGGGTAAATCTGGATTTCCGGGATTGCCCCAAGTTTGAGCATTTTCCAAATTAACTTTAGTATAGATACCATCTGTTTTAAGTTCGGGTGTAGATAAAGTATAATTTATCGTTACACCAGCAGTTAAGGACAGCGTGAAAAGTAAGAGTAAAGCTAAAATAATGCTGTTTTTCATTTTACAACCTTTATTCATTGATATTAATTCGTTATTTTAGAAAGCAATGCTTATTCCATTTTACCAATTTTATTCAGCTAACTTGCCTTTTATGTTAATATTCATAAAATTATGCTAAAGTTAGGAAGTCCCAAAACGGGCTGATGCCGTCCCATATTTGGCACGCAAGTATTTCCTTGCTATTAACTCTTATGCGCATCTAACAATTCTCTTACAATTCAGTAACGAGATTACAGCAGTGTAAGAGAAGTGTTAGAGAGGTGTAAGATAATCTTCTATGTAACAACTAATTAGGCGATTGAGACAGAGCAGGATTTAGGGAGGATGTTTTTAGCTTTGAAAAAGTTAGCTTTCATTGTTCACTCATTAACCGAGGATTTATGTTTTCAATAGATTGCAGATTAGATAAAACATTTCTTGTTGTGCATACCTTATGAAGTGACCGCCAAACTATATTTCCTGCTTGACAAAAAAGAGCTTTTTTCAGGCATAGGCAATATGAAAACACATAAAGCAATAGCCCTTTTTTCTGGAGGCCTGGATAGTATCTTAGCCGTAAAATGGATGCAAAATAGAGGATATTTAATTCATCCTATATTTTTTAAAGCTCCGTATCTTTTTCCTGAACGAGCCCTTGATTTTGCCTCGCAAAATAACATAGAATTGGAAATTTATGATATTTCGGAAGAGCATATAGAGTTATTAAAAAATCCAATTTATGGTTTTGGGAAAAGGATGAATCCTTGCATCGATTGTCATAGTTTGATGTTTAAAAAAGCGGCAGAACTATTACCCTCCCGAAATGCTGACTATATAATTAGTGGAGAAGTTTTGGGGCAAAGACCTAAAAGCCAAAGACGCGATGCCCTGAATAGCGTTAGCAAGCTAAGTGGCATAAAAGATTTTATCATAAGGCCCTTAAGCCAAAATTTACTCCCTGATACTTTGCCGATAAGAGAGGGCTGGATAGATAAAAAAGATATGCTATCCATTCACGGAAGAGGTAGATATGCCCAAATGGATTTAGCGAAACAATTGGGAGTGGTTAATTATCCTTCTCCCGCAGGTGGATGTTTATTAACCGACCGTAATTATTGTTTACGCTTGGCAGATCTGCAAAAATATTGTCAGGATGATTTGCATTCTATAGAACTGCTTGCCAAGGGTCGTCATTTTCGTTTACATAAGGATGCTAAATTGATTATAGGAAGAGATGACGCAGAAAATGAATGGCTGAAAAATATTTTTCAAAATGGAATTATGTTGGAAGCAGAAGAATATAATGGTCCCACGGGTTTTATTACAGGCAATGTGGATGCTGATACATTAAAGTTAGCTTTGGATATCTTTATTTTATATTATCCTAAAGTGCAAAATAATGCAACGATAAATGTATGGACGGTCCAGGATAAAAAAATTGTTGCCAAAACGACTGAAATAGCCACAAAAGGCAATAGAGAGATAATAAATAAATATCTTATCTCCTATACCTAAAGAAGGATACAAAATGATAAAAATTGAAAGTAGCGTTTTACTGGAAAGTTTTCAAACCAATACTTATCTGCTTTGGGAAAGTGATGGATTAGAAGCATTTTTAATTGATCCTTCCAACCCAGACGAGACCTTTCTAAAACGGATAAAACAACTTCAGCTGAAAGTAAAAATGATTATCAATACGCATGGTCATGCTGATCATATTGGGGGAAATTCATTTTTTGCCAAAGCATTGAATTGTCCCGTTGCCATTCATAGTTTGGATGCCGAAATGCTTACCAATAATAATAAAAATTTTAGTACCTATATGGGTTTTGAATTGGATATAGATTCCCCTCAAGTTATTTTGAATGATGGAGATGAATTATTTTTGGGAAAAGAAAAGGTAAAAGTGATTCATACGCCTGGGCATACCAAAGGTGGTATTTGTCTGCTGGCTGGAAAATATCTAATCAGTGGAGATACTTTATTTGAACAAAGCATTGGCAGAACCGATTTTCCTGGTGGAAGTCATACTGCCATTATTGATTCCATCAAGAATAAACTGTTTGTTTTGGAGGATGATGTGCTGGTTTTTCCGGGACACGGACCTTCCACTTCCATAGGTTTGGAAAAGAAAAATAACCCTTTTGTTAATTAGGTATAGAAATGCAGAATAAGGTTTTAATCTTGGATTTCGGTTCTCAATATACTCAGTTGATAGCCAGAAAAGTTCGGTCCCTGAATATTTATTGTGAAATTCAACGCTGTGACATTAGCGCTGATAGGATACTATCCTTTTCTCCTAAAGCAATTATCCTATCCGGAAGTCCTTTCAGCATCAATCAAAATAACTTTCCCGAACCGAATGCCCTTATCTGGCAGCTGGGAATACCCATTTTGGGTATCTGTTATGGAATGCAATTGATCGTTAATCATTTTGGCGGAACGGTTGTTCATTCAGAAAAAAGAGAATATGGATCGGCAATTTTACATATTATAGATCATAATGAATTACTTTCAGATCTTGCAGATAGGGAAGAGGTGTGGATGAGTCATAGTGATGCAATTTCCTTATTACCCGCTTGTTTTAGGACTTTAGCGAAAACGGAAAATTGCCCTTATGCCGTTATTGCGCATAAAGAATTGCCTTATTATGCTCTGCAGTTTCATCCGGAAGTTGAACATACAAAAAACGGAATGCAAGTGCTGAAAAATTTTCTCTTTAAAATAGCCAAATTAGTTCCTGATTGGACAGCCAGCACTTTCATCAGTGAAAGCATAAAAAAAATAAGAAATGAAGTAGGCACAAAAAAAGTAATCCTGGGCTTAAGCGGAGGAGTAGATTCCACTGTAACCGCCGCTTTGCTATATAAAGCAATTGGAAAACAATTATTGCCTATTTTTGTAGATACGGGTTTGATGCGCTTTAAAGAAGCAGAAAGGGTTAAAGAGACCTTTTCTGCCTTCCCTGATTTGCAAATTCGTTATGTTGACGCCGCCGAAACCTTTTTAAACAAACTGCAAGGTGTCACGGAGCCGGAAGAAAAAAGAAAAATAATCGGAAGAACTTTTGTGGAAGTATTTGACCAAGTAGCCAGTGAATTTGATAATGTTTCTTTCCTTGCCCAGGGAACTTTATATCCGGATGTAATTGAAAGTTCTTCTTTTGCAGGACATTCAGCTACCATAAAAAGTCATCATAATGTGGGTGGCTTACCGGAAAAAATGAATTTGAAATTGATTGAACCCTTAAGAGAACTTTTCAAAGATGAAGTTCGAGAAGTAGGAACTTTGCTTGGTTTACCCGAAACCATTGTTCAAAGACATCCTTTCCCAGGTCCCGGTTTAGCGGTTCGAATTTTGGGAGAAATAGATGAAAATAAGATCAAAATGTTACAGCAAGCCGATGAAATATTTATCAGCGAGCTGCAAAACAATGGTCTTTACAACAAAACCTGGCAAGCATTTGCCGTTCTTCTGCCCATAAGAACTGTGGGTGTTATGGGGGATGAAAGAAGTTATGATCAAGTTTGTGCTTTAAGAGCAGTAAATAGCAGTGATGGTATGACGGCTACTGTAACTAACTTACCTTATGAATTTATGCAAAAAGTCGCTTCTCGCATTTGTAATGAAGTGAAAGGCATTAGCAGAGTTGTTTATGATCTATCTTCCAAACCACCTGCCACTATTGAATGGGAATGAAAAATGCTTTCTCTAACTGCCATAAATGATAAATATTTAAAGCATAACTGCTTGGATAGGCAAAACTTTTATCTTGACAGAAAATGCCATATTTTGTGTTTGAACCTTAATTTTACAAATTGGAAAGCGGTGGGGGCGTAGTTCAGTTTGGTTAGAACGTCTGCCTGTCACGCAGAAGGTCGCGAGTTCGAGTCTCGTCGCTCCCGCCATATTTATGAGGAAGGCAAATTTAGTTTTGTCCCTGTTTGTATATGTTAATTATACTCTCTCTCTTTGATATCCTGCTTGAAACGATATATTTCCTTTTTTATCCTTTCCTCTATTTACTGCTGAAACAAAGGCATTATAGTGAGGCAATTAAAGCCAACGGCATAAATACGGAAAAAGGAATCTTGTTTCATTGTGCTTCAATGGGTGAATTAACCGCTATTAAAACATTGGTAACCAAACATTTGCAAAAACATCCGGAAATTAAATTGTGCATTACTACAAGCACTGTTACCAGTTGTGCGGAAGCAAATCAAATTAGTCCTTTAGTCCCAGGATTTCTTTCAGTTATCGATCTACCTCATCTAAGAAAAAAGCAATTAGATAAAATAAATCCTGGTTTAATCTGTATTGTGGAAACGGAGATCTGGCCCAATATGCTTCTTTGGGCAAAAATAAACAAAGTTCCCGTTTTATTTTTAAATGCCAGGATGTCCAAACGCACTTTCCAAAGTTATCGTTTACTAAAATTTCTTTTTAGGTATTTGCAAAGTCCCATCACTGAAATCCATGCTCAAAGTAAAGAAGATGCCAAACGCTATGAGAAATTATTTAATAGACCTGTTTTAGAGAGTGGTAATCTAAAATTCTCTATAGTTCTTAAAAACTATGATCCTAACAAGCTTAGAGAAGAATGGGGTTATAAAAGTGATGATTTTATTATTTGTTGGGGTTCTTCCCGTCCAGGTGAAGAAGAACTGTTTATATCCATCTTTCCTTTTCTAAAAGAGCAAATTCCCAATTTGCATATAATTATTGCTCTCAGGCATCCCAGAAGAGTAGAAGAAGTGATTGCACTTTTAAATGGCTATTCATATAGCTGCTTTAGCACGAAAAAAGAAAATACTTTAGCAGAGGAAATATTAATTATAGACACCCTTGGAATTTTGGATCAAGCATATTGTCTGTGCGATATTGCTATCGTGGGCGGTTCATTTTTTGATTTCGGGGGGCATAATCCCTTGGAACCAGCATATTATAAAAAACCGGTGGTTATGGGAAATTATCACAATTCTTGTAATGAATCGGTTAAAAAATTGAATGCAGCAGGGGGAATATTAATAAGCAATAAAAATGATTTGCAAAATGACCTTGTGACATTGTATCAAAATGAGGACTTGCGCGCTAAAATGGGTGAGGCGGCAAAAAAGGTCTTGACTGAAAATGCCAGCACTTTAGACATTTATCTTAATGCGTTGGAAAAATGGCATAAGGAGTTATAATGAGAGAAGCAATGTTCTATCTTAAAGAAGGAGATAAAATTAAATGCCAGCTTTGCCCGCGAGAATGTTTATTAAGTGAAGGGCAGAAAGGATTTTGCCGCAGCAGAGAAGTTATCAATGGTGCATTGATTGCCACTTCTTACGGAAAAACAATTGCCCTATCTCTTGATCCCATTGAAAAAAAACCTCTCTATCATTTCCATCCCGGAAGTATGATTGTTTCCTTGGGTCCCAATGCTTGCAATCTAACCTGTAAATTCTGTCAAAATTGGGAAATAAGTCAACAGGATTGCTTCACTCGCTTTCTGTCTATTGAAGAATTGATTGCGGTTATCAATGATCAGCCAATTAAACAAGTTGCTTTCACTTACACTGAACCTTTGATGTGGTATGAATACATTTTGGATTTTGCTGCCCAAGCACCTGAAATTGATGTTGTTTTAGTTACCAATGCCTATCTGAATAAGAAACCCTGGCAAAATATATTGAAGGTTACCAAGGCAGTTAATATAGATATAAAATCTTACAGAGATAAGTTTTACAGAGATATATGCGGAGGAAAACTTGAAGTTATATTGGCTAACATTATTACAGCAAAAGAGATGGATGTGCATATTGAGCTTACAAATCTGCTTATCCCCGGCTATAATGATAGTGAAGAAGAATTGACCGATTTGGCTAAATTTATCGCTTCAGTCGATCTGAACATTCCTTTGCATATCTCTGCCTACAGACCTTGCTACAAAATGAATGTTAGGCCTACAACCAGTGAAGAAGTAGAAAATGCTTGCGAAATTGCCTCAAGATATCTAAAATATGTGTATGCAGGAAATGTTCATTCTTCAAGGTTTTATCGAAGATAAATGACAAAGCATACAATTTTAAACGATTTAAAACCATCTGATCTCTTACTGATTTTATGCGTCGTCTTGGCAATTATTTTTTCCGCTCGTTATTATTTAAAGGCCAAAACCGATTCCTATGTCTATATTTATAAAAATAACCGCCTTTATGGTTCTTATTCATTAGACAAGAATAAATTAATTAAAATAGACGCCCATAATACCGTAGAAATAAGGAACGGCAAGGTGAGAATGAAATATGCTGATTGTCCTGGACAAAGATGTGTAAAACAGGGATTTACAAGTTCTATGCCCATCATTTGTTTACCCAATAAAGTGATGATTGAAATACACGAAAACGGCAAGCAAAATAAATTGATTCTTTATTAGGATAAGCTTATGTTACACTTTGCCCTCTATGCTTCAAATCATGGTTTTGGTCATTCAACCCGCCTTTGCGCTTTAGCCGAAGAATTAATTAATTATGGTGTCTTTTGTCATATTATCAGTGCTAAACCAGCTTATCTTTTTAATAATTTAAATCCCCATTACTATGTTCTGCATCAGCGATCGATTGATGTGGGCGTTAAGCATAAGGAAGATTTACAAGTTGATTTAGAAAAGACCGTTTCGTCTATTTTAGATTTGCTTTCGCAGCGAAACGAAATTATGGAACAAGAGATCGAATTTTTACGCAGGGAAAAGATTGACTGCATAATTGCCGATGTTCCATATTTGGTTAGTGATTTTGCCGCTTATTGTCAGATTCCGGTTTTTGCGGTTACCAATTTTGAATGGTATTATATTTACAAATCTCTAAGTGTATTGCCGCCTACCGATTCAGCCGCGAAAAAACAGATTTCTTGTTGTGATAAAGCAGAATATGAAACTTCTCTGAATCCTGTGCTCAATCTAATTTGGTCTTTGTATCAAAGATTTGATGCCTGTTTTCAACTACCTCTTAGTACTAAAGATAGTATGTCCGCTTTTAAAGAAGTGATTCATTGTGGGTTGCTTGCCCGTAAAAAAGAGCGCTACAATGATATCCGTCAAATTTACGGTTGGGAAAAAACAACCTCAATTTTACTGATTATGTTTGGCGGAGAAGGCAAACTAAAACTAAATTACGAAGAACTCTGTAAGGCATTTAAGGGTATAGTAATTTCTTCCCAAACAGGTGTGAAGGCAAAAAATCATTTTTATGTTCCAATGAATGCCGATTTTTTGGACTTAATCTATAACGCTAATATAATACTTTGTAAACCAGGTTATAGTACACTGGCAGAAGCGGTGCAAATGAACAAATTTATTATATATTGCCCCCGTAAAAATTATCCGGAAGAAAAAGCCCTCATTGCTGGTTTGAAAAAATATCCCAATTGCTTGCAGATAGATTCATTGCAAAAAGAAACTCAGGAATGGAAGGATATTTTTAACAACATACAAGTAAGCAAAACCCATTCTAAGCTTTTTCAAAATGCCAATCAGCAGGTCTCCGCTTTAATTCTGCAAAAATATACGCAAATGATAAGTAATCAGTTAATTAGCGTGTTTGATCTCGGTTCCAATAATCTTAATTATCTACTATATGACATTCAACATAGGCAGATAATTCATAAAACGCAATTAACCACTTCTTTGGGCAAGAATTTTAAAAACGACCAATTTAGCATAAGGTGCTTGCAAAGAGTGCAAAAAATAATTACTCCCTTGTTACAAACGGATGCTTATCTACCATCCGAAAAAGTTCTTCTTGCCACTGGCGTAATGCGTAAGGCTACAAATGCAACTAAATTGACAGATTGGATCGCAAACAATTTTGGTATTAAGTGCAAAATTATTTCTCCGCAAGAAGAAATCCGCTATGTTTATTATGCCGCAAAACATTATGAAAGTGGGGAAGAGGCATCCCTGGCAATTGACATTGGGGGTTTTTCCACAGAATTTGTGAACTTAAACCAAACCAAAACACAGCCGGGATATAGTTTACCTTTTGGTTTACTGACACTTCTAAATGACCGTTACAAAGATAGTAAGGAAGCTAAAAAATACATTGAGAATCAGCTTGATAGCTTACCTTATGAGGGATCATATAAACTTATAGGAATTGGGCTTACCTATGTTTATCTGGCTGCGGTTATCTATAAATGCAATTATAATGAAGTAGATAAATTGGAAGGTAAAACAATTAGTAAAGATGCATTGCAGCAACTATCTCACTTTCTTGATGTTAATGCTGAAATAAACTATCTGCCATATTTACTGAAAGAAAGCTATCTGCCTGTGCTAAAATTAAGTATCAGTTTTACTATTTCTTTACTGGACAGATTTAAGACCCAGGAAATTATTGTATGTAATTCTGGAATATCTGTCGGCTATGCAAACTGGTATTCAGATAAAAAAGCCAACAAGGAAAATAAATGAAATTTTATATAGAGACCTACGGCTGTCAAATGAATGTAGCAGATAGTGAATTAATCGCTGCAATCTTAACGGAAGCAGGCCATAAAGAAGCTAACCAAATAGAAGACGCAGATTTATTATTATTCAATACATGCAGTGTTCGCGCCCATGCAGAAAACAGAGTGTTAGGCAGAATCCGAAGTGAATCATCTCGCAAAAAAGACAATCCTAACTTAAAAATTGGGGTGGTGGGTTGTATGGCGCAGCGCATTGGTAAAGAATTGATAGATAACTATTTAACAATGGATTTTGTGGTGGGTGTGGATCAATATGCTAATCTGCCTGATATTATTGAAAAGTGCATAAAAGAGAACTATTGGCTGGATTTCGATGAAAAGCAAATCTATAAAGGTATTCAGCCAACATACCAAAATGCTTATTCGGCGTTTGTTACCATTATGCGCGGTTGCAATAATTTTTGTTCTTACTGTATTGTTCCTTATGTAAGAGGACGCGAACGAAGTCGTCCTTGGCAGGATATTGTTGAGGAAACAATTTTGGCAGGTAAGCAAGGTAGAAAAGATATTACATTATTGGGTCAAAATGTCAATTCTTACAATGATAATGAAATGAAGTTTCCTGGCTTATTAACAAAATTGAACAAACTTGATGAAATATATCGTTTAAGGTTCATTACTTCTCATCCTAAGGACTTATCCGATGAGCTCATAGAAGTGCTGTCAACATCAGCTAATGTATGCGAACATATACATTTACCTTTACAAAGCGGAAGCGATAAGATATTAAAGGCAATGAATAGAAAATATACTGCTATGTATTATTTAGATTTGATCCATAAATTGCATAAAGCTATACCTAACATAGCTATAACTACTGATATTATGACCGGTTTTCCAGATGAAACGGATTCTGATTTTCAGGATACTATAGATGTTATGAAGCAAGTTGGCTTTGACGATGTTTTTTGTTACAAGTTCAGTCCGCGTCCAGGAACTGCTGCAGCATCTATGAAAAATCAAGTTAGCGAATCTGAAGGTCTAAACCGCTTGCAACGAATGATAGATCTGCAGCGAAATATATCTTTGCAAAAAAATAAAGCTAAAATCGGTAAAAAAGTTGAAGTATATGTGGAGAATTACAGCAAAAAAAGTGTGGATATCGTTTCGGGAAAAACAAGGGATTTTAAAGTTGCAGTTTTACCAGGGACAGAAAGTGATTTTGGAACTTTAAAAACAGTAGAGGTTAAAGATGCAACGGCAAGCACGCTTATCTGTTTTTAGCGAGGGACAAATATGTTGCATTAAGGCATATTATGTAAACTTGCATATAGGGAAGTTATCTACTTTGTATTTAAGTCCTTTATCCCCCTGCCTAAATTTATATATTGGGTAGCTTAGAATTGATAATAAGCATTTATTTTTATTTTTTGTTCGCTTGCATTCTTCAGATTGATAAGTAACTTATCCAGTAAGAACATTGTTTTCAAAATATAGTTAGGAGAAAAAATGAAAAGTATGACAGGTTACGGAAATGCTCATATTTTTAGAGAGGGCATTGATATTGATATTGAAATAAAATCCATAAATGGTCGTTTTTTGGACATTCGTTATTCCCTCCCGAGAGAATTAAGTTTTTTGGAAGCCACAATTAGACATCAAGCCGAAAAAATCCTTTCGCGTGGGACGATTGAGATCAAATTATATTACAATGATCATAGAGAGCCAAGATTATATTTAGATAGAACGAAACTATTAAAATACAATGAATTAGCTATACAAGCAATAACTCTTTTAGCCAGTGACGAGATAATACCCATAGAATTTTTATTGCAAGAACCAGGAGTTATTGCCAGTGAAGATCGTTTGGCTGATGATGTTCTTTTAGCTGATATTATAAAAGAAGCGCTTAATCTTGCCTTGCAAAAAATTAACGAATCACTCAGCAAAGAAGGATGCCAAATAAAAGATGTTTTATTTGCCTCGCTACAAAAGATGGATAAGATTATTGCTGAAATATCCACTTTATGCGAGCCCTACAAAAAAGAACTGTTTCAAAATATGCATAAACACATTGAAGAGTTATTAGGAGAATATAGTATTGAAAATCTGGAGCAACGCATAATGCAAGAGACAGCCATTTATGTAGATAAATATGACATCAATGAGGAAATATCTCGCTTGAGAGCTCATATTACAACTTTTCAAAACACTTTACAAGAAACGGGTGATATAGGAAAAACCCTCAATTTCATCATTCAAGAAATGCAACGGGAAGCAAATACTATGGGTTCCAAATTCTCTACTTCCAAAAGTTTTCCGTTGATCTTAACGCTTAAGGAAGAAATTGAAAAATGTCGGGAGATAATCCAAAATGTTGCCTGAACCAATGCTAAAATGGAAATCCTGGCCATTTATTGAACGCCCCTGGGCTTCTTTGATTCTGGTTGTTTTCTTAATTTTACTTTCTGTTCTGCTTTACAGAATTACGGTGACGGGTTGGCAACAGCCATTTTACTACTTTTTAGGAATGATATTAGTTTTAGGTAACCTTCTACCCTATTTCATTATAACGGAGTATGAACTATTTGAAGATAGAATTCATGTGCGTTATCTTATAATTAGTGTGACCCGTCCCTATACTGATTTTGGTTGTTTTTACGAAGATAAAAGAGGAATTATGCTTTCCACTTTTAAAATGCCGCGTCGGTTAGATCCTTTTAGGGGTATGTCTTTACGCTTTTCTGCTGATAAGCAAGAAAGAGAACAATTAATTGCTATTTTAACACAAAAAATTGGGAAGAAATATTAATGAACACTTTAAATAAGAATGAGTTCAAACAAGCAATATTAGATGAAATCTCCAAAATTCAATCTAATGGATTATCTTACAATGAGATAGTTAATCTACTACATTGTAATAGAGCAGAGAAAGCCGAACTTAGCAATATTCTTAACGAAATGAGAGAGGAAGGCATTTTAGTAAAAGCACAAAGAAAATTTCGCTTAAAAGAGATGCAATCATCTGAGCAGCCCTCCCCCACTTCCAATCCAAAACTGTTACAAGGCATTTTCGATGCCACACCTTTATCCAGAAATTTTTCCTATGCCTTTGTCCGAACTCCTGAGAAGGACTATTATATTAACGAAGAAGATACTTTAAATGCTTTTCATAATGATGTTGTTGACTTTGAACTCAAGTATAGAAAGGGTCATCAGAATTATGCCATTATCCGAAAAATAGTTGAAAGAAGTTCAGACAAGTTAGCAGGAGACCTATCATTAGTTAAAGATAATTGGACATTTGTTTGCAGTAATCCTAAAATACATAAATGGTTCTATGTTTCAGATACGGCAAATGCCCACGATGGAGACAAGGTAATTTTACAAATAACCAATTGGGGTAATCCGAAAACGGGTAAGTTACCTGTAGGCAAAGTTATAGAAGTTTTAGGAAAATCAGGAGATCCAGAAGTTGAACTATTAGCCGTTATCCGCCAATACAATTTACCTTTAGAATTTCCTGAAGAGGTGATCAATGCTACAGAACAGCTTTCTGACACAATTAACTTAAAAGATCATAAAAATCGGCGAGATCTTACTGATTTATATACTTTTACCATTGATCCAATCTCCGCCAAGGATTTTGACGATGCTATTTCTCTTGAAAAAACGGACATAGGTTGGCGTCTTTATGTTCATATTGCAGATGTAGCACATTATTTACCTGTGGAGGGAGCCATTTTTCAAGAGGCAGTTAAACGCGGTAACAGTTTTTATTTTCCTAAGAAAGTTATTCCAATGTTACCTGAGCGCATTTCCAATTTAATCTGCAGTTTAAGGCCTGAAGAACAGAAACTTTGTTTAACCGTGCAAACGGAATTTGATTCGAAAGGACACATTTTGGAGCAAAGTATCTATGAAAGCATTATTTGCAGTAATGCCCGGCTTAATTATGACGAAGTGGATGTTCTTTTTAACAATCAAGAATCGGATTTGCCACCGGAATTGCAAGATATTCTATTTGAAGCAAGAAATCTTTCCCGCATTCTAACTGAAATAAGAGTGGAGGCAGGATATCTCTTTTTCGATTTGCCAGAAATTGAATATGATTACGATGAAAACGGTTTTGTGCGGCGTTTATCTTTGGCAGAGGAAACCGAAAGCCATAAATTGATCGAAAATTTTATGTTAATAGCTAATGAATATGTGGCAAAACGCCTTTCACAGCTTGCTCCGGCAACACTTTATCGTATTCATGAAGATCCTGATTATAATAAATTGCAATGGCTGATTGATTTGCTTTCCTATTATGGAGTTAAGTGGGTTATGTATGAAAATTTAAATAAATCACTCCAGTATTTATTAAATTCATTACCCAATCCTGCCTATCACAAGGTTTTTGACCGTATTGTTTTAAGAAGTATGAAAAAAGCAAAATACAGCACAGAACACATCCATCATTTTGGTTTGGCTTTAGATGACTATACTCATTTCACCAGTCCAATCCGTCGTCTTTGCGATTTAGTCATTCATCATTTATGCAAAACATATTTAATTCACAGCAGTAAGCAAGCGTTTTCACTCACCCAATTAAAACATTATGCTGAAGTTGCTTCCGAACAAGAATTGCAAGCAGATCAGTCAGAACGCGACATAGAAAGAATTTACAGTCGGGCTTTTATGAAAAAGCACGAAGGAGAAATATATAAAGGAATGGTTATTTCTGCCAATTCCAGGGGATTAGTTATCCAGTTAGAAGAAATTCCCATCACGGGAATTATCGCCAGAATTGATTTGGGAGAGAAGAATTGGGAATTTAGAGAACAAGAAATGCGCTATGTAAATTACATAACACATAACTATTATCAGTTGCTGGATACTATGCAAGTTGAGATTTCCAATGTTGCCGATGATGTTTATCTTCTGCCTATCAACAAAACTCTGCAGCATAATATTGCGAGTAAGCAAAGCATATCATTCTCACCTAAAACATCTGAAAACCATAAGCCCCGCGGCAGAGTAAAGTATTCTTCCGCTAAAAATTACCCTTCTTCAACCAAGTCCACAGAAATAAAAAAGTCCAATCGGTCTCAATCAAAATATGGGTATAAAGTAAGAGGAGATAAATGAAAAAAGCAATCGGTCTTTTTGATTCCGGAGTTGGTGGCTTAACTGTTTATAAAGCCATTCGTAATAATTTTCCAGAAGAAGATCTGATTTATTTTGGAGACACTGCCAGAGTTCCTTATGGTCCCAAATCACCTAATAATATCATAGAATATTCGCTACAGAATGCTCGTTTTTTATTGCAACAAGGCATCAAAATTTTAGTTATTGCCTGCAATACATCCTCCGCTGTAGCCATACCGGCATTACAAAAATTAACCGATATTCCCATTATTGGCGTTATTGAACCCGGCGCGGAACAAGCAGTTAAAACTACCAAAAATAAATGTATTGGAATAATTGGAACGGAAGGAACGATAATGAGCAAAGCTTATCCGAAAGCAATTTTGAAACTAATTCCAGACGCCTATATAGTTTCAGCTGCCTGTCCTTTGTTTGTTCCTTTGGTAGAAGAAGGTTGGATTGATCATCCTGTTACGGAAAAAGTTGCCAGCATATATCTGGCAGATATGAAAAATCAAGGAGTTGATACCCTTGTTTTGGGTTGCACACATTATCCTTTACTCTCCAAAACGATACAAAAAATTATGGGAGAGGATGTTACTTTAGTAGATAGCGCAATGGCAATAACTGAATACTTAACGCGTTATTTGCGCGTAGATAATGATGGGCAAAAAGGAACGGACACTTTTTATGTTAGCGACAATGAAAATAAATTTGCCCAGATTGCAGCACGCATTCTTGATGCTAATTTCGGCAATTTAACCAGAGTCCGGCTTTTTGAGAGCTGGTTTAAAGATTGATTCCCAGTGAGTTACCAATAATGATAACAATGCCAGTGGTTTCTTATCTCCCTGCATCTTATTTGCTGGCGGAATCTTTATTAATGCAAAAGCCAGTAACATCAGCTTTCTTTATGCCTACTATCCAACCTTATGCAGCTGGAGAGCTTACGCTAACCATCCCATATTCCGATACGGGATGGTTACGAGATAGATACCGGTTACATACGAGCTATGAGCAGGGACGCTTAAATGAACAGGACTCTTTCCAATTAGTGCGGATTTACTGTAATCTCCTTACAAAATTAACTATATGCTGTGTTTTATGTAATTTGCATATACAACATTATGAAAGACAGAGAAATAGAATATAATATATGATAAAAAGAATTAAATATATAGAGGTATTATTATGGAACCCTTAATTTTAACTGCTGCTATCACCGGTGCTGAAACAACTCGCCGGGATCAACCCAATTTACCTATTACACCCGAAGAACAAGCAAGGGAGGCAAAAAATTGTTTTGAGGCAGGAGCACGGGTTATTCACTTACATATCAGAGAAGATGACGGCAGACCTTCTCAGCGTTTGGAGCGATTTCAAGAAGCGATTTCTGCCATTCGGAAAGAAGTTCCTGAAATGATCATTCAAATCAGTACGGGAGGTGCCGTTGGCGAACAATTTGAAAAACGCCTTGCTCCTTTATCTTTAAAACCGGATATGGGCACTCTTAATGCCGGAACATTGAATTTTGGAGACGATATCTTCGTCAATCATCCCGCCGATATAATTCGCTTGGCAGAAGCATTCAAAGAATATAATGTAATTCCTGAAATTGAGGTTTATGAATCCGGAATGATAGATTCTATTGCCAGATTGATTAAAAAAGGAATCATAACTCACAGTCCTTTACACATACAATTCGTTCTTGGCGTCCCGGGTGGAATGAGTGGTAAACCCAAAAATTTGATGTATATGATGGAACATTTGAAAGAAGAAATACCTACAGCAACTTGGGCTGTTGCCGGAATCGGTAAATGGCATATACCAACCTCTTTAATAGCGATGGTTACAGGCGGTCATATTCGGTGTGGATTTGAAGATAATATCTTTTATCATAAGGGAATTATAGCGGAGTCCAATGCTCAATTGATAGGTCGTTTAGCCAGAATTGCAGAGGAAATTGGACGCCCTCTTGCCACTCCGGAACAAGCAAGACAAATTTTAGCGCTAAATAAATAAGGGAAGGTAGAATGCAATTATCGGAAAATGCACTGAAAGTATTGGAAAAAAGATATTTCCACAAAGATGATAAAGGCAATTTGATTGAGGACTGGGATAAAATGCTTACACGGGTTGCCTCCAATCTTGCACAGGGTGATGAAGAAAAAACCAAACGGTTTTACGATTTGATGGATTCAGGATATTTCTTACCCAATTCCCCCACTTTAATGAATGCCGGAAGTGATTTACAACAACTCGCCGCTTGTTTTGTGTTACCTATTGAAGACAGTATGGAAAGTATTTTTGAAACTGTAAAAGATGCTGCTTTAATTCATAAAAGCGGAGGTGGAACTGGTTTTTCTTTCAGTCGTTTAAGAGAAGCCAATGCCCGGGTTCGTTCTACTAATGGTGTTTCCAGTGGACCGCTTTCTTTTTTGAAGGTTTTTAACGCTGCTACTGATGCTGTAAAACAAGGTGGAACCAGAAGAGGGGCAAATATGGCGATTTTAAATGTGGATCATCCGCAAATATTGGATTTTATCACTTGCAAAGAAAATCCTGCGGAACTAACCAATTTTAACATCAGCGTAGGCATTACTGAAGATTTTATGCAGGCGGTTGCCAATGATGATGAATATAATCTGATTTCTCCTCATACAAATGAAGTATGCGCCAAATTAAAAGCGCGTGATGTTTTTTCCCTGATTGTGCAAATGGCGCATAAAAACGGTGAACCCGGAATTGTTTTTTTGGATAGAATTAATAATGCTAATCCTACTCCGTCTTTAGGAAAAATAGAATCAACAAACCCTTGTGGAGAACAGCCATTACTACCTTATGAAGCATGTAATTTGGGCTCTATAAATCTGGCATTGCTGATAAAAGACAACGAGTTAAACTGGGATAAATTAAAGAAAGTGGTTTATGATAGCGTTGATTTTCTGGATGCAGTAATTGATGTTTCCCGATTTCCCCTACCTCAAATTGATGCAATGTCCAAAGCAAACCGGAAAATTGGACTGGGAGTTATGGGTTGGGCAGATTTGTTGTTTCAGCTGAAAATACCTTATGCGAGTGAATCTGCGGTAGCTCTGGGCGCTAAAATTATGGAATTTATAGATTTCTCTGCCAAAGAAAGGTCTATGCAGCTGGCACAGGTAAAAGGTGCTTTTCCTAATTTTTCCGAAAGTATTTATGCCCACGGTATGTTCAAGCGCGAAAAAATGGAGCAAAATTGGGATTTCCTAAAAGAAGAAATTAAGCAAAAAGGTCTGCGGAATGCTACTCTTACTACGATTGCTCCCACGGGAACAATTAGTATGATTGCTGATACTTCCAGTGGTATTGAGCCCCAATTTTCTCTTGCCTATGTTAAGAATGTGATGGATGGCGAAAAATTAATTTATGTGAACAAATACTTGCAGAAGGAATTGGAAGATAAAGGATTATATAGTGAGGATTTGCTGGAGAAGATTTTATCTGAGGGGTCCCTTGATAATATAGATGAAATTCCGCAAGAGCAAAAAATGATTTTTCAGACAGCCCATAATATTAGCCCCGAATGGCATATCAGAATGCAGGCAGCTTTTCAACAATATACTGATAATGCGGTTAGCAAAACCATTAATTTTCCAAATTCAGCTACGGTGGATGATATCAGAAGTGCTTATGAACTTGCCTATCAACTTAATTGTAAAGGAGTTACGGTTTACAGAGATGGAAGCCGTGAATTTCAAGTTCTAAGTAAGGGAACTCAAACTGAGGTAGCGGAAAAAAGTGAAAAAAAGGTTGCTCCCAGAACCAGACCTGAAATTACCAAAGGGATAACTCAGCGCGTGGAAACAGGATGTGGCCATATGTATGTAACCATAAATTCCGATGCTCAAGGTGCCTGTGAGGTCTTTATTCAAATGGGAAAAGTGGGTGGATGTGCTTCTGCCCAATTGGAAGCATTGGCAAGAATGGTTTCTTTGGCTTTGCGATCTCAAATAGAGATTGAGTCCATAATTAGGCAGCTGAAAGGAATTCGTTGTCAATCCCCTATGTGGAATAAAGGGAAAATGATTACTTCTTGCGGCGATGCCGTTGGACAGGCATTAGAACATTTTTTAAGGCAATATACTAATGGTGATTTTGCGCAAAATGAAAACCAAACCGAAAATGCTTATAATGATTCGGATAAGCCGTTAGGTAATGGATTTGCACTTTGTCCGGACTGTGGAAATACAATTGAACATATTGAAGGATGCTTAAAATGTCCTTCCTGTGGATGGAGTAAATGTTAGCTATGCTTGACAAAAGTAGCGTTATTATATTTTTGCCTAAATGCAAGACCTAATAGTATATTTTGCTATGCTGCAAAAGATTTGGTTACATTAAAGTGCTGATTCGAAATTCGCTAATTCTATTATAAAAGGAGAATAAATGCGCTGTAGATATTGTAATGCCCACCTTGCCATCCACGATGTATGGTGTATGCAATGCGGCAGACATACATCTGTCCTCAAAAATGATCTTTATTCAATGAAATCTTTATCTGATACATATAAAGCATTCAAGAAACAAATGGCTGCTTCAATGCCGGGTGCAGCTTTTGCTGTAATTTTGGGTTTAATTCCCGTAGCAGTTTTAATTTGGCTGTTTAATAGTATTGTGGTATTGGAAAGTAATACAACCGGACAATTTTTGTTAAACTTACTAATTAAGGCAGTTACTTTTTCTGTCTTCATTCCCTTTATGCTAATTTCTTTTGAGGCAATTTGTAAGCATAAAGAATATCATCTTAAACTGTCTGAAATGTTTACGGCTCTACACAGTTATCCGCGTTATTTCTTATGGACTCTTATCAATGCCATTTATTTTTGCCTTATCTATATCATCTGTTTTGGACTACCAGAATTTCCTTCGGGACCAATTTTGCATCTGGTCTGGCTTGTTTTAGCTAACTATTGGGTTGCCATTTCTTTACCCTCTTTAGTTTTGATGGAAGAATTGAACTTAAGCCCTGGTAAAGCAATAAAAAAATCCTATCAGCATTTACAGGATGTGCGTTGGAATATCTATTTGCTTGCTTTGGTCTTAGCAGTTTTAAATGTTCTTGGTCTTTTGTTTTTCTGGCTGTTGTTAATTCCGGAAGCTCTAATTTTAACATTCTCCTTTTTTGCGTTAAGGGATTATACGCGTAAATTGATTGATTTTGAACTTTTGAACTATCGTTTGTGAGGCATTCATTATGAATCGGAGAGAAATTATATCACTTCTAATCCTGATTTTAGTAATTGGATTTGGCGCTTATAAATACTTAACCAGGTCTTTTACTGAATTAAAAAGTCAATATTTGATGGATACGATAGTAGAAATATCTGCCACTTCGCAGAGTAAAAATGTTGGTCATCAAATTGATAAAGTGTTTAACTACATTCATAATCTGGAAAGCAAACTGAATGAATTTAATCCCGACAGCTATTTGGGCAAAATAAATGCAGATTCCACTCATACTGTCTTTGCTATGGATGCCGACATCTATAATTTACTTACAATTGCCGATAGTTTATATAAAATGACTGACGGAACTTTTGATCCCACGATAAAACCGGTGTGGGATTTATGGGGTTTTAATGTGGAAAATCCGGTTCCACCCGATTCGATGTTAGTAAAGAAAACACTCGCCAAAGTAGATTTCAGCAAAATTCGGTATAATCAAAAAAATTTATATAAGCCAGTAGGAATGCAGCTTACTTTTGGCTCTATTGCCAAAGGTTATATACTGGATAAAGCAAAGGATTATATGCAAACTTTGAAATTGGATGATGGATACATTAACTGTAGAAGTTCGATGATCTTCTTCGGTTACAAAAAACCGCAAATTGTTTATATTCAACATCCTCGCAAGACGGATGATTTTATCGCCAGTTTCAAAGTATTGAATCTAAGTATTTCAACTTCGGGAGATTATCAGCAATTTTTTGAATACAACGGCACTCGCTATCATCATATTTTAGATCCATTTACCGGTTATCCAGTAAAAAATGTGCAGTCGGTAACTGTTTTATCTCCTTCTGCCGCATGGTCGGACGGTCTTTCTACAGCTTTATTTTTATTGCCTCCGGAGAAAGCTTTGGATTCTCTTAAGGGCAAAAAGGACTGTGAGGCAATAATATATTTCAGTAAAGGTGATTCTTTAACATCAATTAAAACACCTGGTATGTTGGAAAGGGATTTGAACGAGAAAATATGAACATACCTGATATTCAATCCCAAACCGATAATCGTTCAATAACCATTGATAAAGTTGGCGTAAAAGGCATTCGCTATCCGATAATAGTTCAGGATCGAGAAAATGGCATTCAACATAGCATTGCCGATCTAAATATTTATGTGGAACTTCCTCAACATAGGCGTGGAACTCATATGAGCCGTTTTCTGGAAATTTTGAATCGGTATCATACCGATGTCTTTATTGATAAGCTGGATTCTTTTCTGAGCGATATGAAAATGAGTTTGAAAGCAGATGCTGCTTATGTGGATATTATGTTTCCTTTTTTTATGAAAAAAACGGCTCCTGTTTCCAAGGTCTCCTCCCTATTGAGTTATGATTGTTTTTTTAACGCTTCTTACAATGAAAATTTTGAACTTTGGATTGGCGTAAAAGTGCCGGTTACAACTTTATGTCCCTGTTCCAAGGCAATCAGTGTTTCCGGAGCACATAATCAAAGGTCAGAAATTTTCATCAAAGTGCGTTATCGGGAATTTGTTTGGCTGGAGGAACTGATCCAGCTCGCTGAAAAACATTCCAGTTGCGAAATTTTCCCTTTATTGAAACGCTCCGATGAAAAATATGTTACCGAAAAGGCATATAATAACCCCAAATTTGTAGAGGATGTAGTGCGAGAAATAACCTTGGCATTAAACAAGGATGATAGAATAACGGGATTTTATGTAGAAGCGCAAAATTTTGAATCCATCCATGCACACGATGCGTATGCCCTTATAAGCAGAATATAGATAGTATGATACAAAAAATCATCTCCGGAGATTATGAATTTCCAATCCCAATCTGCCAAAAGATGAATAACGGTATGGAAATTATCTCCGTTAAAGATAATTCCAATCCTGTTCTCTGCATTCAACTATACATTCGAACTGGTTCAGCTCTGGAAAATAATCAGCAGAGAGGTTATTCGCATTTTATCGAACACTTGAGTTTCAAATCCACCCGGGATTTTCCCAACAATGGTATTTCTTTTTATACTTCTGGATTGGGTGGAATGCTGAATGCTTATACAGATTACGATTGCACCTGTTATTATTTGAATATTCCTGCCGAACAAATCAAGGAGGGATTGCATATCCTTTCTCAGCTTGCTTTTCACAGCACATTTAATAATGAAGATGCTGAAAAAGAAAAAGAGATTATTCTGGAGGAAATAAAACAATACCAGAATGAACCAGAATCGGACTTCTTGGAATATATTCAAAAGAGTTATTATCTTAAAAGCCCACTCCAATACCCTGTATTAGGAAATCCCGAAAGTATTCATAATGCAAGCTTTGAATCACTCTATCAGTTTTATGAAAAGAGATACATTCCTCTTAATGCGTTTCTAATTATTTGCGGCGACTTTCAGGAAAAGGAACTAAAGACATATATTGAGGACTATTTTGGCGATTGGCAAAATACCGATAACCCTCTTCCCTATCTTTCTGACATTGAGCCAGAATTAAATGGTTTTCGTTATTTCTTTCGAAAAAAACAAGTAAGCGGTGACACACTTGCCATTGCTTTACCAGAATTGAGTGAAAAACATCCTTGCGCCAATGCTTTATTAGTTGCTATGCGCTATCTGGCAATTGGAAAATCATCGCGTCTATTTAAACGGCTTGTGGAAGAAGAAAAAATATGTTCCAGTGTAAAAGTAAATTCTTTGTGCGGATTCTTTTCCGGGATTTCGGTGATAACTTTTACTCCCATTTCCGAAAATTATATACCTACAATACTGGACATTTTCAGGGAAGAATATTCCAATTTAATGAACAACGGAATACCACTGGCAGAAATGGAACTGATTAAAAAAGACATTATCTACGGGTGGTTCTATAGTTTTGAAGGTATGGAAAATCTTGCCAACCTCGTAGCTATGGAAAAGTTTACCGGAGACCTAAATCGTTTACAAAAATATGGCGAAGAAATCAATTCCACAACAATGGAAAATGTTATGGCGGCCATTCATAAATATTGGCTTCCGGAAGGCATTGCAGTTTATGTGGAAGGACCTTCTGAAATAAAAGAAACAGCGACAAAAGCCAATCTCATCAAAGATTTTATTTCCAACGCATATTCCCTATCCGATTCCGTTAAGAATGATTCTTCAGAGCTAAACTTTTTGCCTTTGAATATGGAAGGCAGCAAAAAACCAACTGAAATAAATAGGATTGATGACGATTATTATCAGATATTTCTTTCCAATGGTATGCAAGTTCTTTTTAAACAGCTTAAGCATAAAAACATAAGCGGTTATTCATTGTCCACGCCTATCAGTCAAGTATGTGAATCTCCTCATTCTGTAGGTAATAATTTTTTCTGTTCTTCCTTGTTACTGTATCAAACCCAAAAACATAGTCATCAGGACTTATTACAATATTCTCGCGATAATGGATTGAACATCCGTTTAATGCATCATTTGGATTCAACTACATTCAGAGGAAAGTGTCTAAACAAAAATCTGAATAAGGCACTTTCGTTGCTGGCTGAGTTGCTCTATTTCCCTAATTTTGATAGAAGCTATCTTTCTTTATTAACTTCCGTGGCTTTGGATGATATTCGACGCGATAATGATTATCCTGTTAGTTACGCTTATCTAAACTGGTATAAAATGTTAGTAGGCAATAACAGTAATCTTTTTAGATCAACGGGAACATCCACTCAGATTCGTTCCATCCGATTGGCAAATCTTCAAGATTGGTATTCTAAATGGAATATAGCAAAAGATTTCTGTCTTTGTATTGCCGGAAACTATTCAGTAAATGAAATATGGGAATTATGCGAGGAGAACTTGGGAGGAAGAAAATTTGTTTCTCCTTCTCTAACTTCACAACCTGTGTATGCTCCTTCCCCTGTTCATTTCAAAAAGAAATACCGTAAAACAGACCAAGCCATTATTTATATTGGGGGATTTGCTTCACCTGCTACTAATAGAGACGAAAATACAGCTTTTTATGTTTTAGCCCAAATTTTGGGGGGCGACATATCTTCGCGCTTTTTTGATCTTTTAAGAGAACAATATGGATATGCTTATCAAACTGGGTTTGATTTTCAATCTTTAAATGAACTGGGATTTTGGAATGCTTTTGCTTTTTGTGATAAAGCAGATTATCAAAATTGCCTAATTTTGATGCAAAATATTTTGTCCTCCGTAGTTGAAAATGGCGTAACAGAAGATGAACTTAAAAATGCCAAACAATATTTAATTGGAATGAATCGTTTTGAAAACGAAAGCGTTTCTTACACGGCTTCCACAATTTCCAATCTGGCAGCTTTGGGATATGAACCAGAATATTATCTTACCAGAGAAGAACGAATTAGGAAAGTAGATAGCCAGTTAATATGGCAAATAGCTAAAAAGTGGTTGCTGCCAGAAAACCAATTTACTTATATTTTATTGTAAAATGCTTAAACTTGGTATCGATATCGGCTCACGCAACACGAAAATTGTTATCTACAACACTGATAACAAAAATATAGAATTTAATGCTTATCAGACAACTGATATTTTTGTTTTAGATGGAGTTCACTCACTTCTCGATAAAGCATTTTCGACTTTAGGAATAAGTAAAAACGATATATCTTTAATTGGCGTAACAGGTTACGGACGCAAACTATATAAAGAGGCAAATTCCATCCATTCTGAAATTAGCTGTCATACCGCCGGTTGTTTATTTTATTTTCCTAATGCCAATACAATCATCGATATCGGAGGCCAAGATTCCAAAATTATAACTTTGAATGAAAGCAGAAAAATAACTGATTTTGTAATGAACGATAAATGTGCAGCAGGAACCGGACGCTTTCTGGAAATGACTTCTTTACGCCTGGGTTGTCCTATTTCTGAACTTTCTTCCTTGGCGGCAAAATCCACTTGTGAAATTAAACTAAATTCCACCTGTGTAGTTTTTGCAGAATCAGAAATTATTGGTATGCTTTCTTCGGCAATTGCACCAGAAAATATAGCTCGTTCTGTTCATCGCAGCATTGCAAAACGAATTTTGGGTCAAATGTCATCTTTAATTTGGGAGCCGCCAGTTGTTTTTACGGGAGGAGTCGCTTTGAATGAAGATATGGCAAAATGTTTAAGTGAATCACTTACATATCAAATAGTTACACCACCTATACCAGAAATTACAGCTGCCTTGGGAGCAGCTATTTTAGTTGAATGAAATACGATTATCATATTCATACTGAAGATAGTTACGATAGTTCTATTAAAGCAGTTGATTTAATTACCAAAGCTATTCAATTACAATATGATGAAATAGCTATTACTGAGCATCTGGATTTACTTCCAATTGAAATTAAGCAATACGGAGCTCCATCACTAAAGCGCTATATGGAAAGAATAAAGATATTACAGGATAGCACTTCAGAAGTTACTTTACTTTGTGGCATAGAAATTGGTGATTATCAGCGTGTTAAGGAATATGCACTCTCTTTAATAGAGGGTTACCATTTTGATTTGATTCTCGGCTCGGTGCATTTTTTAAAAGATCAAACTAATGTAGCCCTACCTTTGAAGCATCCACTTACTAAAGAACAAGTTAACGACTATTATAGGCAAAATTTAGCATTAGTGACCAATTGTGACATAACGGTTTTAGCTCATTTGGGAGTGTATAAGCGTTGTTATCAGTCAATTCCGGAGGAAAGCATTCATTATCCTGTCATAAAAGACATATTTAGAACTATGATTGATCGCAAAATAGCTCTGGAAATCAATTACAGTTCATTGCGCAGAGGATATCCTTCCTATCTTCCAGAAAACCATATTTTAGAATTGTATCTGGAAATGGGTGGAGATCTTTTTTCTTTGGGTAGCGATGCACATTTGATAGATCATTTTGATAAATATAGAGACAGCATACCTCAACGATTCTGCACTTCTTTTAGACATCAAATGTAGTAGGAACTTGCCACAATACCTTTTTTTTGACTATCAGATACCTCTATATTTAAAATTTTTCTTGCCAAAAAAGACAAACCCATTATTTTGTTTAAAAAACAGACCTGCGATGAGAGATAAGTTCTGGCATCAAGGGCTAAATAAGAACCTTCTTGTTATGCCTCTTTTTTACCCTCTCACGCAAAAGGATATTTATTATGCAAGAGAGACATCACATTCTCACTATCATTATGGAAGACAGAGAAAGTGCTTTTCTTCCTGTAAATGAATTGTTACACAACTATGCTCAGCATATTTTATTGCGAGTTGGCTATCCAATGCGAGATTTAGGAGTAGCGGTAATCTTTTTGATTGTAGCTCTACCACTTGCAGAATTGGGAGCATTTTCCGGAAAATTAGGACAAATTAAATCTGTTAAAGTCCAAGTTACAACCCTGAAAATTGAAAAAGGAGATAAAAATGAACATTAACACAGAAGGCGTAAAGTCCTTTATTCCTACCAGCGAAATTGAAACGCATTTGCAAAAAAACCGTTTTGCCGACACCATTCGCATCCGAGACATCATAGATAAATCATTGGCTAAGAATAGATTAAATCCAGATGAAACGGCTGCTTTGATCAATGTTACCGATCCAGAATTAAAATTGCAAATTTTGGAAGGAGCTCACACCCTAAAAGAAAGAATTTATGGCAATCGCATTGTTCTTTTTGCACCTTTATATGTGGGCAATGAATGTATAAACGATTGTGTTTATTGTGGGTTTCGCATTTCCAATAAAGAATGCAACCGGGCTACATTAAGTAAAGAAGATCTTATTGCAGAAACCGAATCATTGGAAGATAACGGACACAAACGTTTGATTATGGTTTACGGAGAACATCCTAAATATTCTCCTGAATTTATTGCTGAGACGGTTCAGACCGTTTATAATGTAAAACACAACAAAGGCGAAATCCGTCGCGTAAATATTAACGCCGCACCTTTAGATATTGAAGGTTTTAGAACTGTCAAATCAGTTGGCATTGGAACATATCAGATTTTCCAGGAGACATACCACGAAGAATCATACAAAAAACTGCATCCTCGCGGTCCTAAAAGTAACTTTTTATGGCGACTGGATAGTTTGGATAGAGCTATGCAAGCCGGAATTGACGATTTGGGAATCGGAGCTTTGATGGGGCTTTACGATTGGCATTTTGAAGTTATGGGTTTGCTTTATCATACCATTCATCTGGAAGAACGTTTTGGAGTGGGTCCTCATACTATCTCTTTCCCGCGGATAGAGCCGGCTATTGGAACGGATTTTACTCAACACCCACCCTTCAGAGTTTCCGACGATGATTTTAAACTTCTCATAGCATCGCTTCGTTTAAGCGTTCCTTATACAGGAATGATTCTTACGGCCAGAGAGCCAATTGCAATTAGAGATGAGGTTTTACGCTATGGAATTTCACAAATTGATGCGGGCAGCAGCATTGGAGTTGGCGATTATGCACATAAAGACGAAGATTCCAAACACAAAAGTCAATTTGTCTTGGGTGATACACGCACTCTTGATGATGTAATTTATGAACTTGCCACCGGTGGCTATATTCCTTCTTTTTGCACTTCATGTTACAGAGCAGGCAGAACTGGAGAGCATTTTATGGAATTTGCCATCCCTGGCTTTGTCAAAAAATTCTGCACTCCCAATGCGTTACTCACTTTTGCAGAATATTTATATGATTACTCCAGCGAAAAAACTAAAAAAGCGGGTTTTGAATTGATTGATAAAGAAGTGGAAAAGATTGATGATCCGAATATGCAATCTTCTGTAAAAGATAATTTGGCGAAAATGAAAGAAGGAATTAGAGACCTTCACTATTAAAGCTTATTAGCAAATAAAATGACGATGAAGATGAGTGGAAAACCACCAATATAAAAAGAAGTGATTTCCGCTCTAAATATCTGACCGTTCACATTAAAAGGAGTTGGAACTTACCAAAGTTCTGACTCCTTTTGCATTAACTTTTTGCTGGTTCGCTATTAACCTTCGGTTGCAAAACTATCTTATAACTCAGTAACAACTGAGTAGCAATCCAGTAACGAAGTAACAGCAGTGTTACGGAAGTGTTAGAGGATTATTAGATAATCCTCTATGGAACAAATAATTAGAGAATAAGCTCGTTACATCTTAAAGCAGTTATTTTTGATTGGTTATGAAAGTTATGGGTTATCTTTTAGAACTGGAAGTTGCGAACTTGCTTTGATATAATAAAATGCTTTGGTGGCAGTTACATCACTGAATTGTAGCTGAGAAGTAGTGCCAATTAAAGTAAAGACACCAGTTGGACTATCACTTCTATAGACCTGATAACTATTGGCATTGGGAACAGTATTCCATTGTAGAATAATATTATCCGTTCCTTGAATAATGTTTACTGTGGGCGTTGCCAATGATGGATAAGAACCACTTCCGCTAATCTCTATGCTAAATATATGACTATTTTCCGCATTACTGGTTATGGTTAAATTACCATTATAGGATGCTGGAATTGTAGGAGTAAAAGTAACGCTGAAATTTAAAGTATTTCCCGGCTCAATGGTAAAGCTAACATTATCTCGTTCATCAATTCTATGCTGTTCCCAAATAGATGAGTTTGTAGGGTTATTAAAACTAACAAGATAACCTTCAGGAACGGTAAAATAACCTGCCAGCAAATAATTGCCAGTATTTTGAACCGTAAAAGGCAAAGTTGCTGAACTACCAATTTCTACGGTGCCAAAATCGAGTTGAGAAGGATTTACTGCTATGTTTGGATTTTGGGGTGGAGCAGAAACAGTGATTTTAAGATCGGGTCTGCTACTTATGACGAAACCGCCGGAAAAAACATTGGTCTGATCATTGCTATAGCTTCTGCAATATCTATATCCATTATCAACAGTAGTATAGCGAACTGTTCCCGAAGAAACATATAAACTGGCTACTCCAAAAGCTGTATCCACAACAATATTATCCGTTCCGTTCCACTGAAAGGGAGTGGAAAGAGTTAACATATTCCAACCGACTTCAGTTGGCATATAAGATGTATTGGCATAAACAATTGACATTCCTGTGGCAGATTGCCAAGAAGAGACATTAGTTGTAGCCGTATGTTTCATCCGAATCAAAAAATTGGGCAATGGATAGGAAGGTAAACCGGATATATAAAAACCGATTTGTAAGATTGGAATGGGACCATATATTCCAGCGGCATTCAATTCTGCTGCAGTATAAACTGATTGGCCATGTAAGCTTGGATTATATATATTTACGGGACAAGCAGTTGTATTGTCCGTAAAACCTGTTCCGACGCCTAAAATTACTTGCGTGGAAGTAATATTGGAAGGTGTCGCTTGCACCGTTTGGGTAGGGCTTGATTCATTATCTCCGGAAACAGTGGTTAAATAATAAGAATAGGTAGTATTATTGACCACATTGACATCATAAAAAATACAAGCATTTTCTACATTCGCATAAAAAGCATCATTACGATATATTTTATAGCCACTTACATTTCCAATTACGGGTGCTTGCCAGGAAAGAGTTACTAATCCATTTCCGGGAGTTGCGCTTAAAGCCGTTGGAGGGAATACTATATTGTCATCAATAAACATTTTCATTCTTAAATTAGGTAAATTAGTAGTAGAAGAAAGATTAGTGGGTGATGCACTATCACTGCGATTTTGCCTTGCCCTATTTGCAGTAGTATTTGTATAAGTCCAATAAGGATAATTACTTATCCACGATTGAAATCCTTTTATACATAAGATAGAAAGATTATTCACTCCATCAAAAAAGAACATCGGATTAAGATTAACTTCCATCCAACCCGAAACAGCATTATTAGGAAAAGAACCGCTATAAACTAATGTATATCCGTTTAAATCATAATTTCCCGTGCTTAAAGAATTACTGGAAGTGAGTTTCATATAGATTGTTACATTATCAATTGGGTTGGTATCAGCTCCAGAAGCTTTATAGTAAGCAATTGATTTTATCATACCCGGCATCCCGATTTCACTTGCCAGATAAATTGCTTCATGGGCTGAATAGTTATAATAGCGGTCTATTGGATAACTTTGTTGACCTGTTCCGGTGCCGATAATTACAGGTAACGGCGCTCCAATTTCCAAAGAAATTGTTGAGGAAAGATTATAACTTCCAGCCGTAGCATAAAAATTCAGAGTTGCCAAAGTTCCTATAGGAACCGAAATACCGGCGCTAAGAGTAAAAATGAGCTCTGAACTTCCATTTCCGGCAATAGGAGCAAATTGAACAGACCCTGTTGTTATCGTTATTGATCCCCCAGAAGTAGTAATATTTGCTGAACCAGATGGACTTGCTACTGCTCCTGTATTGAGAAGCTGAACAGCAAGATTTACTGTTTCACCCGGATCAAGAGTGCCATCGTTGTCTCCACTAAAATCAAGTATAGTATAAGTGCCCATACTCAAAACTGGAGTATAAACTCCTAAAGTAAAAGTATAAATCCAGTTCTGCCCACTTCCGGTAATGGATATTGTGAAGTTGATAGTATGATTGCCTGGGCAAGATGGCGAAATACTAAGGTTAAAATTGGTTTGAGGGATACCCAGTGATTCTCCTGCAATGTTTCCATAATTGGCAGTATTTACATTTAAAGTTACATAAGGATCGGAACAGGTAAGCACGGCAGTAACATTTTCTGCATCAGTAAGTCCGTTGTTGGTTAGCTGAATTTGCAGATCAGCTGTTTCTCCTGGTTCAAGATTATTATTAGCATTAGGATCAATGACTGTTGTCTCGGCAATATTCAGATGTGGTAAGCCGGAAATTATGCCAGGAGTGCTTATAAATAATGCTTTTTCACTACTTAAAGGACTTGCCGCAGTTGGATAAGTATTATTGAAAGTATATTCCAATCCGTCAGTTCCCAAATGATTTTTGATTCCGATCGTGCAATAATTGCCATGGGGATAGGTATCTCCACTCCCTTGATCTATATTATTGAAGATTTTGTATTGTAATTTGATCTGTCCGTCGTTAGTATTGGTAGGATAATAAATCGGATCGTATAAAATTGCCTCAAAGGTCTCTAAACTGGAACTGTTATAACCGCTAACTATATTATACCACTCAACTACATAATAGTGCTGAGCAGAATTGTAATATGTATAAATTCCGCTGCCTGTTCCAAATTGAAGATCATCCCAAAAAACAGCTATCATAGGATTAGGTCCGCCAGCACCCGGTAAACGCCAATTTCGCCAGTCCCCATCTAAGGTCTGACCAAAAGCAATAAAACCATTGGAACAAATTGATGCCTGAGTATATTGTCTGCCATAAAATTGGAAGGGAAAAGGTAAAGTAACTGTTTGAATGGCGATGGCATTGGTAGCATCTCCTTCATCAGAAGAATTTCCCGGATCAGTGAAAGAAAGCAAAGTCCCACTTCCTCCTTCGGTAGGAGCTATCGGTATCCACTGATAAGTAGGACATAAGGCATAGCCAATGTCAGTTACATCATAAATAAAATAACCATAAGCATCTTGGCCCAAAGGATCATGAACGGTGGTAGTTCCAATGTTTACGGTAAAGTGAATCTCTTCCGAATAACCGTTTGTAGATGATAAGGTAAGAATTAACGGAATAACCATCCCTACAACGCTGGTGTTTCTAACCATAATGTTAAAACTGTCATTGTTATTAGTAGCAATAGCATTAGGATTTAGCGTCCCGTAATACCCAATGGAATCCTGTATTACAAAATAATTGCTAAGCGATCTCAATCTGCCAGAAACATTTGGCAGAGCAATTAAACCCGTATTTTTAACCGATAATGTGAATGGACAGGTAACTCCCGGAGTAACGATATTTCCAGTTAAACCTACAAAGTTATAATTCTGCATCTGTAGTTTTCCGCCCCGAACCATTATAGGAATATTCATTGACCAAATATACCCTGTTCCTTCAGCAGTTAAAAGTAAATTGATGGTATGTTGATCAGGGCAGTTAGGAGAAATCGAAAAGACAATGGGAGTAGTATTCGTAACTAAACCTATGGGGCTAATATCACCAAATTCTATGCGGTCAAATTCTATTAAATTGATATAAGGATCATCGGAACTAACTCGTCCATTGACAAATAGTGTAGATGCACTTGTATTCTTTAAAAATATATATAAATTTGCTTCTTCACCTGGATTTATTATTTCATCGCCATTACCAACTATTGTATCGTCAACAATAATACTGTCAAACACAACACCACCGTTTGTATTTACATTAATTGTGCTTGAATAGGCGATAAAATCATTCTTAGTAACTGTTAAATCAAGATTTTGAGCTAACCCTGCTGGCAAGGAAATGCTTACATAACCATTTGAATCGGTTATTCCTTTTAACTGCACACCGGAGGTTGTAGTTAAAGTTACAAAGGCACCTTCAACGCTTATTCCATCATTTGATTTTACATTAATTCTAACATCGGTTGAGCCAGAAGGAATAGTTGTAGGCGCTGACACAGCAAAACTATTAGGAGTTCCTATATAAACCATCGCCGTGGGATCACCCATCAAATTACAATAAGCAGCAAAATTTTGTGCCTGGGTAGGATGACTAACTCCATAAATTAAATTTAGGTATAGTTTTGAATAAAGTAATGCGGAAGACATATCTCGCATTCCCAATCCAAATATTCCGTGAAAAATACCCACCGTTAAACAATTGTTCATAGGAGTGTGTGTACTGGATGTAGCCATCCCGATGGCAGTTACAGCTCCTCCCAAAGATGCAGATGAGCCATATCTGATAATATCTTCCGTAGTTGCATTGCCTCCACCAAAGCTACCAGTGTTACAAGTAATAAAGACAGCATGAAATAGCTTGTAGGAATTAAACAATGAAGACATTGTGCTGGGCCAACCACTCATTCCTATATAACCACGATAGTTATAAAAGGCAACACCTTGATTGATGGCATTGTTAATTGAGGTAGAACTGGGAGAACCATATTGTTCAGTGTAAGTATATGCTGGATTAACTTCATAGGATATGTCATGGATGAATCTGTTAGTATATATGGTAGATATTCCAGATGAACTGCTGTCCCCTACTAAAACCATTCTATCTAACCAGTCCGTAGAATGCTGACCAATATTTTTTTCCAAAGAGAGTATTTTGGCAAGTATAACATCCAGTTGTGCAGTAGTTGAAACCGAAATTCTCCCGATCATAACATCGCCTAAACTATCTCCCCCGGAAAGCCAGGTATATTGATAATCAACATAACTACTAAATGTAGGCACAGTAATCGTCCCATCCGTATCACCTATTAAAACAATATAGTCCGGACGCGTAGCAATATTATTGTATGCTGTTTGTATATAATTTTTTATGCTGGTGCTTGTAGATCCTGTAACACTGGTACTAACGGCATTTACGATAAAGCCCCTTTGCTTTTTCCAGTAAACATAATTATTGATTTTAGCTTGATAAGTGGTATCTGAGTAGTTACCATATATAACTAACAGAATAGGATTTCGATAGCTGATTTCTCGTGTTTGCATTACCGAATCATAATTTAAGATCAAACCCTGGTAAATACTGTCAAAACTCTCGGAAATGGATATTGGGCTTGACATTAGCTCATTTACAGATGAACGATTATCAAAAGTAAGCTTGATATCCAGATCTTGTGTTACAAGAAGGTTATGATTCTTCTGGTCATATTGAAAAGGATAAACATTGATGCTTACTACTCTGAAGTCACGCAGAATCTGAGGTTGTGATATAACAACATTATTGACTGGATACAAACCTTCAGCTAATCTACCCTGTTGTCTTTCGGAAGATAGTTGCTCGTCAAAATCAGCAATAAATTGATCTATAGAAATTTTGGCAGGATCTGATACAAATAAATTAACCCCTCCCCTATCAGGAATCGCTACCATCGTAGAAAATACAGGTAATGTTTCTTTCTCATCAATGAATAAATAAGGAGTGTCTGACATCTTAATCTGTTTGATAAGATCACTGTTGTCAATCTGCTTAATTTCCCACTCAGACAAAGAAAAATGAATGTTAATTTCATCGTTGGCAGAGCGAGTTAATTCAAAGGGATTATCTGCACTGTTTGCATTAGCATATAGCGCTACTGGTAACATCAAAATAGCTATCATCAATAAAGACAAATAGAGATATGGTTTCATAGTCAACCTCAGTTAATATCAAATTGTTTTATTTAATTGCAATTTATAAACCAAAACAAGACATTTTATCAATATTATTGAGCTAAATTTCATCTCATCCCAAAGTAGCATATTGTTCTGATGATTTCGGACTGCCAGATAAATTTTAGAAAGTGGATAGGAAATTTCGTAATGTTTTTTACTGATATATCCTTTAGCATCGGAATGAATTTTGAATTTTGCGGTTCCATTATCCAATTCCATAAAGCCCAACAAGTCATAAAAAGATTGCCCTGGAAAGCAAGATTTGCTTATCTCTGTTTCCCAAGACAATGCTTTTTATCGTAAAATAAGATTGTTTAGGGATTATTTTTTGGCAAGTGGATTTTGGGTGCTTGCCTTTATATAGTAAAAACCTTTATTTACAGAAGTATCGGTAAATTGCAGTTGAGTTGTGGTTCCAATCAAAGTAAAAACACCAGTTGGACTATCACTTTTATAGACCTGATAGCTATTGGCATTGGGAACAGTATTCCAGTGCAGAATAATACTATTCGTTCCTGGCATAATGTTTACTATTGGCGTTGCCAATGATGAATAGAAACCTCTACCAATTAAAGCCAAGTTATAATTATGATTGTTAACAGCATTACTGGCTATAAGCAAATTACCGTTATAAGATGTTTCAGCAGTTGGAGTGAAAATCAAATTAAAGGTGAAGGAATTTCCTGCTTGAATAGCAAATTGCAAATTATTCCGTTCTTTGTTAATATTTCCATCTTCAAAAGAATTTTTGGCAGGATTGGCAAATACATATCCGGAAGGAATAGTAAAATAACCCCCTAAAAGTTGATTGCCTGTATTTTGAATAGTAAAAGGCAAAGTTGTTGAACTGCCAATTTCCACCGCTCCAAAGTTCAATTGACCGGGATTAACTGAAATTAGAGCACTTTGAGCTTGGGTAGGAACAACAATTTTAATGTTTGGTCTATTACTGGAAATATTACTCCCAGTAAAAACATTAGTTTGGTCATTGTTATCGTCCCAAGCATATCGATAACCATTGGTAACAGTTGTGTATTGAACTGTTCCGGAGGAATTCCATTGACTTACAAGCCCAAAGGCAGTATCAATAACAATATTATCTGTTCCATTCCAATGAAAAGGAGTAGTAAGAGTAAGCATATCCCAGCCACTGGAAACAGGCATATAGGACGCATTGGTATAAACAGTAGTCATTCCCGTTGCGGTTTGCCAAGAAGACGCATTAGTAGCAGTCGTGTGTTTCATTCGGATTAAGAAATTCGGTAAAGCATAAGTTGGAGAGCCCGCAATATAATAACCCAGTTGTAAAAAGTCTACGGGTCCGTAAATCCCTGCTGCATTCAGTTCTGCAGCAGTATAAACCGATTGACCGTGCGCACTTCTATAATAAATATTTATCGGACTGGCAGTAGAAGTTCCTGTAACGCTTGTTCCACTACCAATTATTGCTACAATGGAAGTAGTATTATTGGGAGTTGCCTGAACAGTTGAAGTAGGAAGAGATTCATTAGTTCCGGAAACAGAGGTTAAATAATAAGAATAGGTTGTTCCATTAATAACATCTACATCATAATAGGTCTGTCTATTAGCTACATTATCATATAAAGCATTATTACGGTAGATATTATAACTATTTATGTTTCCTGTAATTGGTGCCTGCCAGGATAAAGTAACTATTCCATTTCCCGGGGTAGCTGTTAAAGCAGTGGGGGGAAAGATTATACTGTTATCTGCAAAGATTTTAAAGCGGATATTAGGTAGATTGTTGGTAGCGGAAAGATCTGTGGGAGCTGCACTATCACTATGATTTTGCCTTGCCCGTGATGATGCACTACTGGTATAACTCCACAATGGATAATTGTTTATGTATTGTTGATATCCTTTTACGCAGAGGGCAGAAAGATTATCGACTCCATTGTAAAGGAACCTTGGGCTTAGAGTAATTTCCATCCAACCGGAAGTTGCATTATTAGGCAAAGAACCGTTATAAACCAATGTATATCCATCCAAACTATAATCTCCGGAGCTGAGGTTTGTGCTTTGCGTATGTTTCAGATAAATAGATACACTTTCTATCGGGTTTACATCTACACCTTGAGCTTTATAATAAGCAAGGGACTTAATTTCACCTGCAATACCAATTTCGCTGGCAAGATAAATTGCTTCATGCGCAGAATAGTTATAATATCTATCCAAAGGATAATTTTGCGTTCCGGTTCCAGTCCCGATTGTAATTTCTAAAGGTGCTCCGATTTCCAGAATAATATTCGTTGAGGCAGAATAATTTCCGGCAACGGCGGAACACAGAATATCAGCCATAGTTCCAACGGCAACTGAAGCATCCGCACTAAGAGTAAAAACAAGAGTAGCAGTTCCGTTTCCAGCAATGGAGGCAAACTGAGCTGTTCCTGCAATAATATTAATTCCTTCAGTAGATGTAGTAATCATTACCGTTCCAGCAGTGCTGGCTACTTCTCCAGTATTCAATAATTGAACAGAGATGCTTGCTGTTTCACCGGGATCTAATATTTCATCAAAGTCACCATTAGAATCTAACACAGTATAAGTTCCAAATTCAAGTATTGGAACATAAACCTCCAGAGAAAAGGAATAATTCCAATTTAATCCACTGCCTGAAAGAGTTAATGCAAAGTTAATTGTATGACCTCCAGGGCAAGAGGGAGATATACTTAAAATAAAATTGTTTTGAGGTAAAGCTTGAGAATCAGCAGCAATATTTCCGTAATTAGCTGTACTATTATTAATTGTAACATAAGAATCGGAACAGGTAAGCACGGCGGTAACATTTTCTGCAACAGAAAGCCCGTTATTTATAAGTAAAACTTGCAGTTGAGCTGTTTCACCCGGTTCCAGATGGTTATTAAAATTGGAGTCAAGAATAGTTGTTCCAGCAATGTTCAGATGTGGTAAACCGGAAATTATGCCAGGAGTACTTATAAACAATGCTTTTTCATTACTTAAAGGGCTTGCCGCTGTAGGATAAGTATTGTTGAAAGTATATTCCAGTCCATCAGTTCCGTAGTGGTCTTTAATGCCAATGCTACAATAATTTCCATGGGGATATGTATCCCCACTACCTTGGTCTATATTATTAAAGACCTTATATTGGAGTTTGATTTGCCCGTCATTAGTTATAGTGGGATAATAAACAGGATCATATAATATTGCTTGAAAGGTTTCATTAGTTGCATTGTCAAATCCTGATATTAGATTATACCATTCCACCACAAAATAATGATTCCCAGAATTGTAATAAGTATAAACTCCGCTTCCAGTGCCCAACTGCAGGTCATCCCAGAAAGCGGCAATCATACAATTAGGACCTCCAGCACCCGGTAAACGCCAATTTCTCCAGTCCGCATCTTGTGTAGCACCAAATGCAATAAAGCCATTGGAAGTAATGGATGCCTGAGTATATTGCCTGCCGTAAAAAGTAAAGGGAAAAGGTAAATTTATTGTCTGAATAGCTACGGCGTTCGTAGCATCCCCTTCATCAGAAGCATTACCCGGGTCTGTTAAGGAAAGTAATGTTCCACTTCCTCCTTCAGTAGGAGCTATAGGAATCCATTGATAGGCGGGACATAGTGGATAAGCAATATCCGTTTGATCATAGATAAAATACCCGTAAGCATCCTGACCTAAAGGATCATTCACAATAGTTGTTCCGATGGTAATACTTAAATGTAATGTTTGTATGTAGCCATTAGCGTTAGAAAGTGTAAGAATCAACGGAATAACCATTCCGTTTACACTGCTGCCACGAGCAAAAATAGTAAAACTGTCAGAACTATTAGTGACCGTAGAATTGGGTGCAATATTGCCAAAAAAACCCTCAGCATCCTGAACCACGAAATAATTACTGAGCGACTGTAAATTACCGTAAACATTTTGTAGAGTAGAAATACCTGTGTTTTTCAGAGAAAAAGTAAAGGGACAGGAAACTCCTGGAGTGATAATATTATTAGTTATACCAACAAAGGTATAGCTTTGCATTTCCAGGTTACCATTACGAACGATAACAGGGATGTTTATCGTCCAATTATTGCCTGATGCTTGAGCCGTAAGAACTAAAATAGAAGTATGTCGGTCAGGGCAGGTGGGAGAAACGGAAAATACAATGGGAGTAATGTTTTCACCATAATTACCGGCAGCAATATCCCCAAATTCCAAGCGATCATATTGTCTCAAAGTTATAAAAGAATCTGTAGTAGTTACACTACCATTAACGAACAGAGTAGATGAACCCGTATTTTTCAAAGTTACATAGAGGTTTACTTCTTCACCAGCATTAAGTGTTCCATCGCCATTTCCTGTAGCCGTATCATCATCCAAAACATAGCTGTCATATACAATGCCTCCATTCGTGTTTAATGTTATTGTTCCAGTAAACGCCATATAATCATCCTTAGCAACGGTTAAAACCAGGTTCTGACTTAAATCGGAAGGTAGATTTATAGTAACAAAACCGGTAGCGTCCGTAATTCCGGTTAACTGTAAACCGGAAGTCGTTGTTAAAGTTACATAAGCACCTTCAACGCATTCTCCGTTATTATTTGTTGTTCCAATTCTGACATTGGTTGAACCGGTAGGAATAGTTGCAGGAGCCATAACGGTAAAACTTCCAGGAGTTCCTACATAAACCATAGCAGTAGGATCACCCATCAGATTACAATAACCGGCAAAATCCAATGCTTGAGTAGGATGGCTTATACCATAAATAGAATTCAGGTATAACTTTGCATAAAGCATTGCGGAAGACATATCCCTCATTCCCAGATTGTAAATTCCGTGAAAGATACCTACATTCAAACAATTGTTCATTGGTGTATGAGTGGATGAAGTAGCCATTCCAATTGAAGTTACGGCACCTCCTAAAGACGCAGCGGTTCCCATACGAATAACTTGTTCTGTAGTAGAGGTTTGAGAAGAGCCATAGAAAGTTCCAGTGTTACAAGTAATAAATACTGAATGAAAGAGTTTATAGGAATTATATAAGGAAGACATTGTGCTGGGCCAACTATTCATACCTATATAACCCCGGAAGTTATAAAAGGCAACACCTTGATTAATTGCACTATTAGTTGTTGTGTTACTGGGGCTGGAACCATAGACCTCAGTATAAGTATATGCAGGATTAATTTCTTCCGAAATATCACGAATGTATCTATTTGTATAAATCGTTGAGATACCTGAAGAGCTGGAATCTCCTACTAAAACCATTCTATTCAACCAATCAGTTGAATGCTGGCTGATATTCTTCTCCAGAGAAATAATTTTTGCCATAATTACATCCAGATCAGAAGTAGAATTAACGGAAATCCTGCCAATCATCACATCACCCAAGTTATCGTTACCAGCCAGCCAGGTATATTGATAATCCACATAAGAGCTATTACTTGGTACGGCAATATTTCCATCTGTATCTCCAATCAAAGTAATATAATCGGGGCGAGTGGATACATTGTTATAAGCATTTTGGATATAACTCTTTATGCTTGTATTGGATGTTCCGGTAACACTGGTGCTAACAGCGTTTACAATAAAGCCCTTCTGCCTTTTCCAGGTAACATATTCATTTATTTTGGATAAATAGTTTGTATCTGTAAAATTGCCATAAATAACCAGCATCACAGGATTTCTATAACTAACATTCCGTGTTTGCATTACGGAATCATAGTTTAATATAAGCCCCTTGTAAATACAATCAAAACTGCAAGATACATCAGTATCGGAATTCAGTTCGTTGCCAGCTGTCCGATTATCAAACTTTAAGGTTATCTCCATATTTTCATTAATAAATAGGGTCCGGTTATTCCGGTTATATTGAAAGGGATAAATGTTTAAAGTTATCACTCTGAAATCGCGCAATATCTGTGGCTCTGAAATTACGACATTATTGGCAGGATAAAGAACATCAGAATATCTACCCTGCTGACTTTCTCGCATCAAAACATCATTAAAATCAGCGGTAAAATCGTTAATTGTGGATTTTGAGCTATTGGAAACAAGGAGATTCACCCCTCCCCTATTCGGAATAGCAATCATTGTAGAAAAAACAGGGAGTGTTTCATCTTCATCTATAAATAAATAGGGAGTATCTTGAACTTTTATTTGTTTTCTAATTTCACCCTTATCATCAATTTGTTTAATCTGCCATTCAGGTAACGAGAATTGAATTTTTATCTCTGAACTACTGGAATTTATTATACTAAAGGCATTTTTATCACTACCGCTATTGGCAAATATTGCTAATGGCAACAGTAGAATGGTTACGAATAGCAATGTTAAACATTTAGATTGTTTCATTATAACCTCTATATTTTCATTTTCTTGGCCATAATGTTGCAATATTAGAGCCAATTCCTGATTTCCTTAAGGTTACAGTGATTTAGTTATTAACTTTTATTTCTTCGAGCTGTGAATGCGTATGCTGCAATTTCTTTCTATCTTTATAACCATATACTGATAATGAAATTGCAATATCGTTCCGTATTTGATACAGGAACAATATTAGGTCTGGAACCTTCAGCTACAGAATTCGGGTTCCTGTTTTACCCTCTATGGCATCTACGATTTTATCTATGGAAGTAATCAACACTTCCGAGCCCCCGCGCTCCAGAAAATCAATTGCAGCCATAATTTTAGGTCCCATACTACCTGCTGGAAATTGCTTTTCTGCGTAATACTGTTTGGCTTCGGAAATCGTTAATTTATCCAAATCTTGCTGATTTGCTTTACCGTAGTTTATGGAGACCTTTTCCACCCCAGTTAAAATCACAAATAGATCTGCCTTAATCTCCAGAGCTAATAAAGCAGAAGCAAAATCCTTATCAATTACTGCATCTACTCCTTCGTAAGTTCCATCTTCTTCAATATAAATAGGGATACCACCTCCGCCAACTGCAATAACAATTTCTCCCCTATCTACCAGTTCTTTGATTGTAGCTCCGGGAATTATTTCCACCGGATGAGGAGAAGGAACAACTCTGCGATATCCTTTACCTGAGTCCTCTTTGAGAGTCCAACCCAATTTAATTTTTAGTTCTTCTGCTTGTTCTGCAGAAAAATAAGTGCTTCCCACAAATTTAGTTGGATTTAGCATACTGGGATCATTTTTATCTACTACTACTTGTGAAATAATGGTTATAACTTGTTTTTGTATTCCACTTTTATGCAGTTTATTTTGTAAACTCTGTTCAATCATATAGCCCATCGTTCCTTCGGTGGCTGCATTTAACACACCTAAAGGTAAAGGTGAAATACCTTCCTTTTCTCCTAATTCTTGTTGACGAAGAAGGTTTCCAACTTGAGGTCCATTTCCATGAGTTATACTTAGATGATAACCGCGTTTTATTAATTCCACAACTCCACCGAGTGATTCACGCGTGTTAGCAAACTGTTGTGTTATGGTTCCTGGTTCACCAGCTTTGATTATAGCATTTCCACCCAGAGCGAGAACAGCTGTTTTTGGCATTTTCAATTCCTCTTTGTTTAATTATGAGCAAACGGCTAATATACTGTAAGAGATAACAGCATAATTAACTATACGACTAAAATATAAAAACCGGAAATGGAGGTGGGAAAAAACCACCTCCATACTTATAATTGTTATTTTTTGTTAGATTTCTTTCCGAAATTCTTCAGCACATCAGCGATTGTGGGTATCCCAATTTCCTGTAATTCATAGCTAACTTGACATGCTGGCTTATTTATTTTAATCAGACGCCGTAGGTCTATAGGAGTAGCAATAATAACGGAGTCACATTCGGTGCTATTAATGGTCTTTTCGAGGTCTTTAATTTGCTTAGCGCTATAACCCATGGCTGGTAATAAAATACCTATATCAGGATATTTTTCGAAGGTCTGTTTTATTTCTCCTACAGCCCAAGGACGAGGATCAACCAAATCGGCACAGCCATATTTTTCTGCTGCCACGACACCTGCGCCATAAGTCATTTCTCCATGTGTTAAAGTAGGTCCATCTTCCACGACCAGAACTTTCTTGCCCAAAATCATTTCCGGATGATCTACAAATAGAGGTGAAGCAGCTTCAATGATTTGAGCGGTGGGATTGATGGCACGCACATTTTCTCTCACTTCATTTATATCAATCAAATCAGCGCTATCAATTTTATTGATTACAATTACATCAGCCAATAGGACATTTGTTTCTCCGGGATAATAAGAAATCTCGTCTCCAGGACGATGCGGATCAACTACCACAATTTTTATTTCTTTATCGGAAGTGTAGAAAGGTATATCATTATTTCCACCATCCCAAACAATTACATCAGCTTCTTTTTCGGCTTCTTTTAAGATTGCTGCATAATCTACGCCTGCATAAATCACACTATTCATCATAATGTGTGGTTCATATTCTTCCATTTCTTCAATAGTGCAGTTGTGTTTTTTGAGGTCTTCCAGTTCAGCAAATCTTTGTACTTTTTGTTTTACCAGATCTCCATAAGGCATAGGATGACGAATAGAAACAACCTTCAGTCCTTTTGCTTTTAGGGCTTTAACAACTGCTCTGGTAGTTTGAGATTTTCCACATCCAGTTCTTACGGCACATACCGTTACTAATGGTTTGCTGGTTTTAATGCTGGTATTTTGGGTTCCCATTAACATAAAATCGGCACCACAAGCATTCACTAAAGATGCCTTATGCATCACAACTTCAAAAGGAAGATCACTATAAGCCAACACAACCATATCCACATTGTGTTTCTTAATTAAGCTCTTAATTTCACTTTCGGGATGAATTTTAATTCCTTCTGGATAAAGTTTTCCGGCTAATGCAGCAGGATACTTCTTATCATCAATTCCAGGAATTTGGGTAGCCGTAAAAGCTACAACTTCATAGTCCTTATTATCGCGGAAGTAAACATTGAAATTTTGAAAGTCCCTTCCAGCAGCTCCCATAATGATAACTTTGCGTTTCATTAATGAATCTCCTTTATTTTTATATTTGTTGCTTATTTACTGTCAACCTTTAAATTAGGGTTTTACCGTCAAGGAAAATCTTGTAAATTACGAAATTAGGTTATCGTAGGTAGATGATATGAAAATCTAAACAAGTATGAACTTTTACGGTTTTGGCTTTATTTTATTAAGTTATTGGCGTGCCCAAAGTAAGAAAATGCCTGTTTGATAAAATAATCCTTCCTCATAATCAGTGTTTATCGGCTTCAATCCGCTAAATTCTTAACTTAACGAAATTTCGTGCTTGACAAAAAACACCTGTTAAAAATAGAAGAATAAGCAATGTGCTGAAGTGGTGAAATTGGTAGACACGCTAGTTTCAGGGACTAGTGAACAATGCGTTCATGGGGGTTCGAGTCCCCCCTTCAGCACCATTTTTTTATCTATTTTAATACTTAAAATCAGAAGGATTGATGCAACAGAGAAAATAAACATTGACTCAGCAGATAATGTTTCAATTATTGTATATTGTCTCACGATAAGATTTTTTGAATGCAGTTCAAATAACCATATATTTGTTCTTTATAGATTTGGTTAGAGAGATAGAGAACATTGCATTTGGCTGCAGAAAGAAAAACATTATTATATACAGAAAAGGAAGATATAGATATGGAAAAGAAAATCTTTGTTCTGGATACGAATGTTCTAATTCACAATCCACAAGCTCTTTTTTCCTTTGAGGATAACAGAGTGGTTATACCCATCGTCGTTATAGAAGAAGTTGATCAGTTTAAAAAAGGCGTAGATGAAAAAAGCAGAAATGCGCGTCAGATTGGTAGATATTTGGATGCTTTGCGTAAAAAAGGCAGTTTGAAAGAAGGCGTTCCTACAGAAAATGGAGGCACTATTCAGGTTGTAATTACGGAAGATATTGTAGCTACTGCTTCCCGCCTTTTATATATGGACAAAAATGATAATATGATTATTGGCACGGCATTATATCTGAAAGAAAAATATCCCCAGTCCATCGTAACTCTTGTTTCCAAAGATGTAAATGTGCGGGTGAAAGCTGATTGTGTAGGTATCAATGCTGAGAATTTTGAGACCGATTCGATTAAATATGATGAATTCTTTACGGGTTGGGAAATTATCGAGTTAGAAACAGAACAATATCGGGAATTGGAACAGAAAGGATACATTGACAATATTTTTGGTGATTTTTTTGCCAATCAGTTTGTTCGTGTACTTGATCCTAATAATTCCGCCAAATATATCACTTTGCGTTATCATAAGGGTAGAAATCAGCTCTATAAAATAAATCACTACACAGGACAGCAAATATATGGCATCCAAGCACGCAATTTTGAACAGGAAATGGCTTTAGATATTCTTTTGGATGACAGCATCCGCTTAGTGAGTTTATCCGGCAGAGCAGGCACGGGGAAAACACTTTTAGCGATGGCTGCTGGCTTGCATAAAGTAGTGGAAGAAAAAAAATATTCCCGCCTGGTTATCTCGCGTCCAATTTCTCCTTTGGGCAAGGACTTGGGCTATCTTCCCGGCTCCAAAAGTGAAAAATTTAATCCTTGGATGCAGCCCATTTATGATAATATGGACATATTACTTTCTGCCCATTCCGATAAACTGCACACCTCCGGAAAAGATAATAAAAAAACAGATATTAATTACCTAACTGATTATGACTTGCTGGAATTGGAACCTTTAACTTATATCCGAGGCCGCAGCTTACCAGATCAATTCTTTATCATCGATGAAGCGCAGAATTTAAGCCCTCATGAAATGAAAACAATTATTACGCGTGCCGGCGAAAATACCAAAGTAGTTCTAACCGGAGATCCTTACCAGATCGATATTCCCTATCTTGATTCGCAAAGTAATGGGCTTTCCGTTTTAGTGGAAAAATTCAAGGGAGAAATTATGGTTGGACACATCACTTTGGATAAGGGTGAACGCAGCGCATTGGCAGATTTAGCTGCCAAGTATTTATAGCTTATGTTACAGAAGAAAATCACCGATAGAAGCAGAGTGGAAATAGACCTCTCTGCTTTTAAGGCAAACCTAAATATTTTAAAGCAATACTTAAATCCCCAGCAACAATTTATGATGATTGTGAAAGCAGACGCTTATGGACATGGAGCCAGTGAAATAAGCCAAATTGCTTGTTCGGAAGGAGCAGTTTATTTAGGAGTCGCCAATCCGGAAGAAGGGCGTTTATTAAGATTGCAGGGCTTAAAATCTCCTATTTTAGTTCTTTCTCCCTGCCTGAAGAATGAAATTATACTCATTTTAGATAATAACTTAGCTGTAAATGTATCTTCTTACAATTTTGCCAAGGACTTGAATAAGGCAGCCAAAATTAGAAACATAAAAGCAATTGTTCATTTGAAGGTAGATACAGGTATGCACCGTAGCGGAATTTTGGATAGTGAATTCCTTTCCTTTTATTCTAAAATAGCAGAAATGGATAATCTGGTCATAGAGGGTATTTTCAGTCATTTTGCTTCTGCAGAAAATGATCTTGAATTTAGCCAACTGCAAGAAGAACGCTTTAGGAAAATAATAGACAAGCTACCGGCAAAACCCAAATATGTGCATATCAATAATTCTCACGCACTTGTAAATGGACTGGGAAAAGGGACTAATTTAGTTCGCATAGGCATTATGGCTTATGGAATTCAAATTCCGTCTCATAACGACATTGGTTTACAACCTGTTATGAAATTTAAAACTACTCTTTCGCAAATCAAGCAGATTAAAAAAGGGGAGTCAATCGGTTATAACCGTGCTTGGATTGCCCCCAAGGATTGTATTTATGGAATATTGCCCATTGGCTATGCCGATGGTTATGATTTTATGCTTTCCAATTGCGGAGTAGTATGGCTAAATAATCAATTATGCCAAGTAATTGGCCGCATTTCTATGGATATGATTTGTATTGATTTAAGCGAAGTAAAAGCTCCAGCAATTGGGGATACGGCAATTCTTTTGGGCGGAGAGAGCAAAGAAATTAGAGCGGAAAATTTGGTTGCCCATTACAACGGAAGTTCCTATGAATTGCTTTGTCAGGTTGGCAGACGCGCCAAACGGTATTATTTTCAAGATGGTAAATTGCTGCACAGCACACCTTTATCCCGGCGAGATTTTGTCCCTGATGATTTTCCTGATACTAAACTGAACCAAATAATCGAATCTGCCATCGCTCAACGAATGCAAAACATAGAAATTGGCGAACTTATCTATCGTGAAATGCTGCGGGATTTCTTTTTTTACAAGGATAAGGACATTCATTATCGCCATAATTTTCAGCACCAAATCGTCTTTTCCTGTTCTTTAAACGCCGGCTATTATAAGGCAACCACTACCCTCAGTTTTGATAAAGTGCTGAGCAATGATTATTTTTTAGTTGCCTGCGCTTCTTCTGATGAAGTTTTAAGACATTATTTTAAACGCAATGATGTTGAATACAGATGGCTGATGGATGATAGCTTCAAACTGAACACTGAAAACTTTATAGTTTGTTTGGCACAAGTGGATGAGCTCATTTTGGAGACCTCCGTAAACTACATAAATGACTGCCTGGAAATTAAATGCAGCCATCCTGACCTGAAGAAAAAGATAGGTAAAAAAGTGCATTTTATGATAAATACTCAGACATTGTATCCTATATCTACGCATCAATTCAGCGTTTTTATCACGGAACTTACGCGCGGCGTGAATATTTCCTTCCATTTTCCTCAGGACATTGCGAGTGTGGATTGTGTACCTTTTTTTTCCGGACAGGATAAAGACCCGGTGGTGAATATTACCAATAACGAAATTAGCGTTTCCAGCCGACCGGATGAATGGATTTTCCCCGTCAGCGGAGTTGTCTTTGCCTATTAAGCTAAAAAAAAGTTTGACAAATCAGTCCTGCCATATATTTGGTTTCAAAAGCATAAATGATTGTTTTTCATTCTGTTAACTAATGGTGACTTGCTTATGAAGAGATTCAATACATTAATTTTAACCTTGCTTTTGTGTTTGCCTTTATTGGCAGGAAGTTTTAACTGGTATTCGCAAAGCGACGAGCGCTGGAAATCAGAACAATTGGGTTCGAGCCGAAGTTCCATCGGTAGTAGTGGCTGTGTTCTCAGTTGTCTTTCTATGTTATTAAATGCAGAAGCAAGCAATCAATATATGACGCCTGACCGCTTAAATGAATGGTTACAAAAAAATGGTGGATATTCTGGCAGCAATATGCGCTGGCAAATTCCCGGAGAAATTGACGGCAGTGGATTAGGACTGGAATTAGTTGCCCAAAGCACAAAGCGTAATGATTGGGATTTTCTTTCTGGCGAACTGGGAAAAGGTAACAAAGTTATTGTAAAAGTTACCGGCAGAAGAAGCCATTGGGTGTTGGTTATCAAGCAGGATGGTCCTTCTGACAAACCTTCATCCTATCTAATCAATGACCCGGGAATGAAAGAATACGAAGAACGATCGCTTGCTTATTTTGGCGGTTTTAGATCTGCTCGTTCCTATTCTGGTAACTGGATTGATGAACAAGCATTTGATTTAGATAGTGAGATCAATGTTGTTCCAGTGTCACAAGATGAACTTTTCCTCTATGATGTAGCCAAATTACCTCATCCTGCCGATGTTTATGTTTCTTTGCATAATAAATTGTCCGTTGAAATAACGGGCTTTTTTATTTTAGGCCTTTTTGATGAGGAAGGAAATTACATCCGCACTGTCGATTATGAATATGCAACCGTAAAAGCCAATGAGGACTATGATTTGCTGTATGAATTGCCCGATGTAAATCCCCTGAATAAGGAACATCAAGATCTGAAGATTATTTACAGTAAATACTTTTCCGCTATGCCATCCTTGGCGGAATCCATTGAACTGATCAGTAAAGGTATTAGAAACTACACTCATATTGGGGATTAACCCACATTTCCAGCAGCCATATTTTCTAACAATTGCATTTTAGACAGAAATTACAGAGTAAATAACAAGACAATTGCGTTTTACATTAGCTATAATATCCTGAAGCAGATTTCAACTCAGCCATTTGATTCCTAATGAAATTTTACTTTTTCGCACTCTATCTGGTAGCTTATCCATAATTCACTTGCAAGCGTCTTCTTCCTTACTCATAACTCGGCTACGCCTGAAAACCAACCCGTAACCATCCCGTATCGCCATATCGGATGCTTTCGGGATGGTCTTGATCTGCACACCTTTAAGAAGAAACAGACAAGTGTAAAAATGGCTATATACCTAAAAGTAAGAAATATTTTATATTATGCAGCTATCTCTTTGCCGATCAGTAAGTAATATAAATAATAAACTTGTATTATTTTGCATCCGAGAGACACTCTCCCAATCAGGTTAACTGCTATATTTAACAAGGATCTAAAAATTATTCTTGACGGATTTTGCAGTATGGAAAAAAATCAACACAATTTGAACGCATAACAACGAGGTGGTTTGATGAATAATTACTTTATGGAAACCCATCATCATGAATGGATTTTAACCAATCGTAGAGGTGGGTATGCCTTGGGAACTGGTAATCTCATAAATCAACGCAAATATCATAGTTTGCTGGTAAGCAGCGATAATAAATTTAATAGAACTCATCTGGTAGCTGGCATAGAGGAAAAAATTGAATGGCGGGGAGAATATTTCCACCTGGATAGTAATAATTACAGTAATTGTATTTTCCCCGAGGGGTTTTTACATTTGGTGAAACCGTGGTTAAGACCCTATCCTATTTTCTTGTATTCCGCTCTTCCCCATCAAAATGATATTCTAATTCTCAAAGAAATTATGATGGATGAATCCACCAATACAACCTTGGTTAAATATACTAATTTGGGTCATCATTTGCTCCATTTTGAATTGCACCCGAAGTTTACAATGGTCAATCATCATTCATTGAACCAACCTGGAACTCTAAATTCGCTGGAATTTGATACTGAAATTGAAAATATAGATAAATTCATCCGCTATAGCGTTGTTCGCAAAGATAACGATGTTACTCTTAGTGGAGCTGTTTTATTCGGAGAAATTACATCCAATCGTTATGTATATTACAATGTTTTTTATCCTTGGGAAGTGATGAATGGCTATGAAGGCGTGGGAGACCAAATATCTCTTGTTCAAATAAGTTTTGATCTAAAAATTGGTAATAGCAACTATTTACTTTTTAGTGATACTCCCATTGAAGATGCGGAAACACTAATTAAGAGGATAGAAAACCGTTACGCTTATTTACCCAAGCCACTTGATTATCCTTCTTATCCCGATAAAGATGATACCCTGCTCAATTCTCTTGATTATAATGATAGTATCCTGTTCAATTATGATAGCTATCTAAAAATATTGGAGTTTGGCCTTCAGGACTTTTTAGCCAATGATGATATAGTAGCCGGCTATCCTTTTTATGGCGCTTGGGGAAGAGATACAATGGTTGTTCTTAATGCTCTTTTACGCAGCCCTGGTCAACAAGAGACCGTAGAAAAAATACTAAGCAAATATCGTGGCTTCATTAAGAATGGTCTTATCCCCAATATGTTGGCGGAATCAGGCAGAGAAGCAAATTACGATAGTGTTGATTCTACTCTTTGGTATATCATTTTACTTTGGAAATTGGGCAAAAGAAAACAGACAGTTAAATACTGGAAAGATAGCATCACTCTTACGGAAGAAA